>QMKX01000040.1 GCA_003643835.1 Campylobacterota bacterium | reverse complement strand
CGTAGTGTTTGTAGAACCATCTGTTTTTATATTTGTAGCACTTAGAGGCAAGAGTATCAGATAGACACTTATAATTATACTAAATATCTGTTTTAGAATGTTTAGTTTCATATTATCTCCTTTGTTTAAGAGGTATTACTTACTATATCATAAATTTATAAAAGTTAAGGGGGTTTTCGTGTTTTTATAGTAATTTGAAGAATATTTTGTGATAATTATTGTTTTAATTCACAATTTCATTGTATAAACTATCACGACAAACAGGCTCAAACCCGCTGTTTTTATGAGGTCTGACAAACTTAAAGCACCACTTTGATATGGTTGTGTGTGTATTGATGCACTAACGATTGTATAATATTTTGATAGCTTATACCAGTAGCCAGTGCTCGTTGTTTTAGCAAATAAATATCATTTTTAGATAACTTTATGCTGACAGCTTTTTTTCCTTCAATTTGTTCTTTTGCTATACTGGTGTATTTTTTTATCTCACTGTCTATATTTGAAATACTTTTTGGATTATTTGTTTCAATATATTCTATAATCGTTTTTTCTTCTTGTGTCAACTTGTTCATAATTTATCCTTATATGTTTTATGGTATTTTCTACTAGGAATTATACTTTTTAAAAATATTTTCTCATCATCCTCTACAAAAGGTACATAATATGTATAGCCATTTATGGAGAGTATAAACAACCTTTGAGTTGGATATTTATCAAGATTTGGATGAGGCACAATATCAAGCAAATTATTGCTATTTAAACTTAATACAACATCCTCAAAGCATACTCCTCTGTCGTGTTTTAAAATCCTATTTTTTTCATCATCCCACTGATAATATTTTATAATACATCCTTTTATATTTTATTTAAATACCTTAAAATATTATTTTTCAAATTATATCATAATTTTATAAAGTTTAAAATATAGCAGTGATATTATATAAAAACTGATTTGTTTGTTTATCATCTTTGTTTATCTTTTTAAATGGTCTTGCTACTTTGAAGCTACTATTTAGATATTTGCCTTTCGTATAGAAGCCAATAGAGCCACCATATGCCTCTGCGCAGCTATCTTTGTTGTCCCATTGGCATCTTGTTTTACCATAATCCACTCCTATATATGGAGATATGGTTTGCAGAACCGATGGAAAACTTCCAAGCTTAAATGTTTTCATAATATCATTGTTTATATACCAGCCATTGTTGCCATATAGGTTTGAGTCGTTGTATCCACGAACACTATACCAACTACCCACTGTTAGTTGGTCGTTGTTGTATAAGTAGTCATCGGTATATTGAATAAAAAAGTTGCTGTTTATACGATAGCTTCTATCTTGAAAATAATAAGCCAAACCACTATTAAAAGTCCACTTTTGAAACTGAAGTTTCGGTATGGTATCGTGGTCTATCTCTTTTGAATTATAGTTATCATCTCTGGCACCAAACCAGTTTGTGCCTTTGTGATATGTTATACTATTAGTTATGGTTCCAAAACCCCTAAACCAAGTATGAGCTAATGATATATGCAATAAAGTAGTTTTATAGCTTGATACCTCTACTTTTTCATTTAAAAAATAGTTATTGGTATCTTTAGCATATATAGAGCTGCTTATATCCAGTTTATTTGTCTGGTTTCTATATAATAGCTTTGAGACTTTTAGTTTTTTGCCTACCGTATCGCCTTTACTTAAGTATGTATCATTTAGTCCAACTACTCCTTGTCTATAAGAGTTTTTTGAGTATATCAAGCTTATAAGATAGCTACCAAAAGCAAATGAATAGTCAAGCTCGTATCCTTTAGTGCCTTGATACTCTTTTTGTATTTTACTACCATTTATAGTAGCTTTAAATATATCATTGATATACAGCGGATTATCTATAGTCAAGCTTCCATTTAGGCTTGTGTCTTTGTCTTTTGTGTTTGTGCCACTAACTCCAAGTGTAGCATGCCACCATCTTGAAAGATTACTATTTATGACCACAACTGTGCCACCTTTTTGTTTGCCTGGCTTTAACTCAAACTTTGCTTGAGTGTTTGTGGGTCTATTTATCATCTCTAGCGATGTCTCAAGCTCTCTTATGTCCAATTGTTTATCTTTTTGTCCTACAAATGCCATAAATATCTTTGCACTTGTGTCGTTGGTCTCTTTGTGAACTATATTTTCTACCTTGCCTTTTATCACTCCTATATCTACATTCCCATCGTTTATATCTTGTGGTTTGAGATATGGTTTAGTAGTAGCAAAGCCATCTTGCATATAACCTATAGTGATACTTTTGATGATTTGTTGTAAAAGTTTAGGGGTTATACAGCTACCTTTCAGACTATCAAATATCTCAGACTTTTTAAAACTATCATCATCTATGTTTATCTTTTGTAGTTTGATACATACAGGTTTTTCGGGTTTGTTTGGTTTTTTATTGGCCAATGGATCATCTGCAAACTCATCTATAGCGAGACTACTTTTAAGCATATAAATATCTACACCTTTAAGTTTACACCATATTTTATTGCACTTATCTATTCTAACTATTTGTCCTTTGCTTAATTTTATCTTGTCATATTTGCTACTTTTGTTTGGTTTGGTTTTTGCTGTAGTGTTATTGACCTTGACTATGCCTATGGTGTATGTGGTGTTTGTGTCTTGTGCTTTTATGAAACTAAACACAAAAGCAGATATGAGTAGGAGTTTAATCATAGGCTATGTTGTTTTTGTAGTCTTTTTTATAACTACATTTTCACCCTCGTGTGTCATATCATCTCCTTTTAGCTGTAATATTTTAAATTTATAAACTATTCAAATTTCTATGTTTGAGGCATAGATATTAATTATCAATTTGTCTTATTATAAGTTTATCTATCTCATTTTCTGTAAGATTTTGTATTTTACTTTTATCATAAATATATAGCAAATGTAGTTCATTTTCAACCAATGCCAAATAGCTGATAAGTCTATATCCTGCACTTTTGCCTCTGTTTTTATCGGTATTTTTGATCCTAACTTTAAATATATTTGACTTTATCTCTATGCCTAAATCATTTTTTGATTTGATAGAATCTAAAAAACTATCAATATCTACACCGATATTTTTATAATGTTTTAAAAGTTTTTTGTAAGATCTTTTATAAAGTAATTTCTCAATAACCTTAAATTTCATTTTAAATTATCAATATCTATAAATTTTCCTGTCTCATATCCATCATCTTGTATGGATAGTTGTAGATTTTGTAGGTCGCTTATTATCTCTTTTTCATAGTCGTTGAAACCGTCTATAACTTTATAATTATTTACAAGTTTGTCTTTTTTAAAAACTTCTAAAAGTTCCAAAAAGATATTTGCTTTCGTATCATTGATATTTAGCTGTAACTGCATAATACATTCTCCTATTGGCTTGTCTATCTTGGGTTATATAAAATAGTTTATTTTTCCTATTATACCATACTATGCTTAAATAATCAAAAAAATATCAAAAAGCAAAGGACACTTCTAAAACAATACCTCATTATAATTTGGTTATATAAACAAGAACACTTGTATAGAGTTTATTTTAGAGGTATCCTATATTTTATCTTTATCTATTTTAGTTTCTTTTTCTTTTTCTTTTTCTTTTTTATCTTTATAATACTTCTCTATATCTACAGTGTCTATACCCTCACAGTGCGGACACTTGCCATCTTGTAGATTCTTATTATCAAATACTTCCTCGCAATTAAGACAAATTGAAAAAAATTCTTTTTTTTCTAGTTCAATCTTTTTATAATTAATTATCATGCTCGTTCCAATATAAAAAGAAACTATAGAAATAGGTATTTTAAACAAGCCCAATTCAATATGATAGAACCAATATGGAGTAAAAGAGCCACTCATGTATGTTGAGAATGACCAAAAAATTAATACAACACCACCTAAAATAGTCCACATCTTAATTGCTTAAATACTCTATTGTCTTTTTTGCACCATATCCTATACTATGAGGATTTAAAAAAGGATATTTTGTATTAAATTTAGGATATTTAGAACTAAAGCCATCCAAAAAGTCATGAGTGTTTTGTATATTATTAGGCTGTAAAGCCCAGTTTTTACTACTATAATACCCATTTTTTATAACTGGAGTAGAAGCTTTTCCAATATCAAATACACTTTTTACAATATTATTTCCACCTTTGATTATAGGTATAAATATATCCGAACCATCTATCAATCCTAAATTATTATTAGGATTATATCCATCATCCTCAAACTGTTTTTTTGTTGAATTAAAGTAAGGTTGTGTGGTAAGTTCTTGTGTGTTTTGTTTATCTGTAAATATTTTACCTTTTGAATTCTCTTGCAAAAACTCAAATGCTTGGGTTATCTGCTCTTGTGTATATCCATCTATGATATAACTATCTCTTTCATTTTTAGTGTCTTTGTCATTATAATAAAGTACAGCTTTGGATAGTAGGTCTTGTGCTTGTTCTTGTGTCAATGTTATAGTTCCTCCACTTAATCTTTTTTGTGGGTTGTTGTTTCTAAATTTATCAGCATTTGCCTTTATAAACTTTATCTCATCTTGGTGTAGCTGTCTGTTGTATTTCTCACCATTATAAGCTACATTTGCTCCAGATAATGCACCTGTAGTGCTACCACCTGTCAATATATTTGCAGATGCTCCTATAGTTTGACTTACCAAGCTTTGTGTTGCTTTGTCGCTATTTTCTGTCAAGATAGATAGTCCTTCTCTTGACCCAGCACCCACTGCTCCACTTTTAAATCCATTGCCACCTATGGTTGAGACCAATCCACCCATAAGAGTATGCGCCATGGTTTTTTTCAACCCTCCATCTTCCCATGAGTTGTCTCCATCTTTTAGTGCTTGTGTTCCCAAGTCGCCTATATATTCAAATCCCACTTGTGCTATTTGCCCCGCTACATCTTTCCTTATATTCAACAGTTCCTTATTGACCTCTTGAACCCTATAATGAGCATGTTGGGTGTCATTTGATATCTTAGATATATCTTGTGTTTGTCTATCTGTATCTTTTATATCTACGGTTATGGTGTTTGATATAGCTGTATTTGTT
>QMKX01000039.1 GCA_003643835.1 Campylobacterota bacterium | reverse complement strand
CTTGTAACACTATCTTTCTTGTTTTCAGGGACACTTGGCGGTCTTACTATCGCAATGGTAGGAAGTTTTACCGTAAGCGTCTATCTCTATTTTTATCCTCCAAATCTTAAAAAGATTTTCTCTTTTGTAAATACCGCATCAATTACTAACGTTCATAGTATGTTGAAAAAACTTCTGTACAAAAATAATAGATAGACATAATATGACCATAGTAGTTTATATAATTAGAATAACAAAACAAAAAAGGACAACAGATGAAAGTCTCAATACATGCAGGACAAAGGTTTTTAGAAAGAGTGATTGCAACAAGAAATTATACATGCTTTGATGTAAACACAGCAATAGCGTATCTTGAAAAAGTACTGGAAGATGTTGTCCCGACTAGCCGTACAGCACAGTTTGCTCTACCCGGGTTTGAAAACTACAAAGTTGTCTATAGAGACAACAACGTAATCACAATTATACCAAAGGGAGACAAACATGTTTAGTGAAGCTAAAAAGAACTTTGAAACAGAGGTTAGAAAATTTGCACGAAGCAATATCATCGACAGATTAGAAGTAGCTGCAATAGCATATTTAGACAGCTATATCTCACAAGTTACTTTGCTCTCAATTCAAATGAAAAATAAAATTGACAAAATGTGTCCAAACAATCTTATACAATTTAAATATAACATAATAAAAGGAGTTCATTATGAACGATAATACAATTATCACCTTGGCAGCAGTGGCTGCTTTAGTTGCACTTCTAGGAAGTACCGGTTCAGATAAAGATGACACCAATCAACCTGAGCCGCTCAAAGAGGAGCGTAAAGAACACTCCCTTGCTCGTAACTTTGAAGCATCACCTGATGTGGTGAAAGGTATGAACAACATACCTGTTAAAAAAGAAAAGGGACAATTGAGTCGTGCCATAGAGCCTAATCATAGAGTCAGTAACCTTAATGGGCTTAGACTGGAGTAGGAACTTGCCATGAAGATTGCTCTTATAATATCAAGTATATACGCATTTGCCTCTGTAAGTCTGTTGCAAGCAGAAAATCTGTGGACTTCGACACTGCAAAAAAAGCAAAACAGTGAACAAAAGATTGTATCTAAAGTTGCGGTCGACACCGGTAATAGCGATTATAGGCGAATGGCCAAAAGTATTGCATTGAGCGATCTGTCTATTCAGCTTTACTCTTTAGTGAGTACAAGCAGAGTTACCCAAAAAAGTGCATACCGCACAGATGAAGTCGATAAATATGATGCCAAATATATAGAGAGAATCAGCATAAAAAGCGAACTGCCTATTATCGGCTATCGGATAGTCTCTTCTCAAGAAGATGGAAATTACTATACGATAAAGATCGAGCTTAACTATGCGATGTCCGGCCCGGTATATAAACAGCTGTCAGACAAGCTTTGCGGTGAAATTGATACGCGGTATGCACTTTTATCAAAATTTGATGAGGGAATTTACTTGAAAAATCAGTTAAAACAATTAAGGCAAAAGATTATCGAGTATGAGAAATTCTCTTTAGTAAGTCTTATTATGGGCTATAAAACTGATTTTATTCCCAAGGTTACCATAGCTGATATTGATGATCAGCTCAAAGAGATCGGTGAGAACCTCTATCTTGGAGAGCCGGTTGAATACTTTGGATATGAAATCACCAAACCATACATAAAGGCTAGAAAATGAAACAGGTAATGAAATATAGTTTTAGAGCACTGCTTGCAGTATTTATCGGACTCTATTTCAATGGCTGTGTCAGTAAAAGCATCTCCGTAGATAAAACAGAAAAGATATATTCAAAAATACCGAATCAAGAAAGAAGCAAACCTAAGGCTCCGGAAGCTTTTTTTGTGAAGGTTGGCATCGAAGACTGGAAGGTTGTCTATAACAAAATACTGTATGACGCACATCTTCAACTGGGTCGAGTACAGGTCGAAGGAAGATATTTTTATCTTGATGATGTGGTTTTAAAATTGATTGCCACCAATTTCCCTATGCACTTCTGGGTAGTGAAACTTCCCCATTTCAAGGAGGGTGAATTTGAACTAAAAGCCATCAAACGAAGAGACCCGTATTATATGACAGATATAGACGAATCAGCTCCGCTGCAGGCTGATTTGGTAGTGGTCCTAAAAAATAAAATTATCGTGGACCATTATTTGGAAAACATCAGACCCTGGTGGGGGACATTCAACTTTTATAAGATTGATAAGGTGAATAAGCGACTATTTTTTACAAATAGTAAATATCCGGCTTATCTTTGGGCGTGTAAATACCCTACTGCTTCGCATGGCACATACAAGTTAGATATCAGACTGATAGAGGAGCGTGAATAATGAGATGGTATAACTATCTGCTGACGGGAATGTTTTTTTTGGTACTGACTGCATGTCACAAGACACCTCAATTACCAGAACCGGAATTAATGGTAAAGGATGTTAACGTTTCCAAGCCCAAGGCAAAAAAAACTGCACTGAGATTTCCTGACAATTTACATATCAAAGGGCTGAAAAAAGCATCCGACAGACAACTATTAATGAGTGCATACAAATTTTTATATGATAGTTTCGGTGCCCCCAGATATACAGGCGACGTTCATATTGTTGTGACCAACGAGAACATTCCTTATCCAAGCGTTTCATGGCAAGCTGGAAGGGAATCACAAAGAACGCTTACATTAAGCCGTTTTTATATGTATAAGTCAGAATTGCCGACTATAGTACACGAACTTTTTCATGCTCTGTATCAAAGTAATAATATTATCAACCTGTATCCTGAGTTTATTCTTGAAGGCATGGCAATTTATGTAGAAAATCTTTTTAAATACAAAAAACATGCAAAAGTCAAGCAGACTCTACAGCAGCTTATGCAAAATGATCAGATTTGCCGGAAAATTGATGGAATTCAATTTAACGCTTCTTTTCAAATACATAATGCGAATATGGTCTATTTCCTCTATATAACCGGTGGTGACTTTTTTGCGGCTCAAGACGAGGATGCCACAATTCAGATCATAAAAATGATAGATTACGATAAGAAAGAAAAAATGAGTATCGCCGATGTGATGGATCGCTTAAATCTACAGTATTTTCCCTGTGGCTTGAAAAAAGACGTTATTCTGCAACGATATAGGAAAGTAAATCATATCGAGGACAATGCCACGACAGCCATTTTAGCTCCTACAGATTCATCTTCTTCAGCGAAAGAGTGAAATACTCCAGGTGCCAACAAAAGAGTTAACTAATGGACAAAATATGTCATTATATTTGGAGATACTTACAGTATGAAAACTTTACCAAACAACACAAGCAAACTGACACCAGAACAACAAGATATATTTGAAAAAATAGTTTCATCTATAGAGTCAAAAGTTTTCTCTGTCCTTAAAAGTACAAATATAGATGATTATCAACTCTCACTCACCGGGGCAGCCGGTACCGGTAAAACATTTTTGACTACACATATCGCAAAATATCTAAGTGATATGCTAAAAGCTACTGAAAAAAAGGAATACCGGTTTACGGTTACCGCTCCAACGCATAAAGCTGTAGGAGTGCTTACAAAAATACTTTTCGACAATAAGATAGAAGCCAGCTGTAGAACTCTACACTCCTTTTTAGGCATAAGACCATTTACAGACTATGCTACTGGCGAAGAAAAATTTACGATTGATAAAACAAAAAAAGTAAAAGAATCAACATCTGTTTTAATTGTTGATGAGAGTTCAATGATAGGCGCAGAGCTGTATGAGTACATAGTAGAAGCGATAGAAGACGGTAGAATTAATATGGTTTTATTTATAGGCGATCCTTATCAATTACTGCCGGTAGATAATAGTGAAAATAAAATTTATGCTTTAAAAAACAGTTTTGTACTTAACGAAGTAGTGAGACAGGCGAAGGATAGCTATATTATAAAATTGGCTACCAAAATAAGAGAGCGCATTAAGTATAAAAACTATATAGATATTAAACAGTTTATCAAAGAAAATATAGAACCTGAAATAGAGTTTTTTCATAACAAAGAGTCTTTTTTGCAAGATTTTTATAAAAATAGTGAGTGGTATAAAGAGAATAAAATATTGGCTACTTTTAAAAATAAAGATGTTGATGCCTTTAATAGAACTGTTAGAAATAAGTACTGGGAACAACAAGGAAACGACACCCCATCTACACTCCTTCAAGGTGATAGACTGAGATTTAAAGATACCTACAGTGTTGGTGATGTAACTGTTTACCATAACGGACAGGAAATTGAACTTGGCAGTGCCGTATTAAAATATCATAACGATCTTCAGATTGAATATTGGGAGTGCAGAGAGATTAATGTCACTGAACAACAAATCTTTAGAGTTGTTGATCCAGACAGCATGAAAGTATTTAATGACAAATTAAAAATAATTGCTGCTATGGCAAAAAAAGCAAGCTATCCTCAAAATAAGTATTTTTGGAGACTTTTTTTTCAAACAAGAGATATGTTCGCAGATGTACAATATGTGCACTCTTCTACAATCCACAAACTCCAAGGAAGCACCTATGATGTAGCGTATGTGGATATGTTTGCGTTAGCTCACAATAGTTATATGTCTGATGATGACAAATATAGACTCTTTTATGTGGCAATAACAAGAGCAAGTAAAGATATAAAAATATTCATATCGGCATTTGAAAACAGTGCGATGTCGTTCAATCAAACGAATGGCCGAGACTCAGTTAATATTGTTGAGGAACACAATAATATAGATAGCATCTTAAGTAGTATTGATTTTCGTGAATAAAATGTGGAGATGAAGATGTACAATAATGCAAGAGAGTATTTCGAAGCTATTGATAATCAGCTCAATGATATTTTTATATATAGAACAAACAAATCTCCAAGCTGCAATATCATAGCAGATCACAATAAAGACAGCAAGCTATATAAAGTGGTAAACGAACCTATCTATTTTGGTAGTGCCAAAGAAGCAAATCAGTATGCCAAAAACAACCCCGGAAAGGCAGTAACAAGAAATTCTGATGCTGTTAAATATACGCAAGCACCAGAGAGTGTTGTAAAAAAAGCAAAGCTGGATAAATCACCCAGAATGATTTTAAAATACCTGAACAAGCATATAATATCTCAAGATGAAGCCAAAAAAGAGATAGCACTGGCAATGTATTACCACAGCTTAAAATCGCACTATTCTAATAATAAAAACATTGGCATTAACGGTCCAATAATGATAGTCGGTCCAACCGGATCCGGTAAAACATTTGTGGTTCAAAAAGCTTGTGAATATATAGATACGGTATTTATACATGTAGATACCTCCAGTATGGTGCCTGAAGGGATAGTGGGATATTCGATCGGAGATTTGGGGAAAGATATTTTGAAGAAGGCAGATTACAATATACATAAAGCCTCGCATTGTGTCGTATTTTTTGACGAGATGGATAAACTGTTTAGCAGCGAGGATGCATCTGATTATGGAGATAGAGTAGCGAGCCAGCTTCTGAGGCTTATAGAAGGGACAAAAATCAAACTATCCAACGACTTAATAGAAAAAATCAT
>QMKX01000038.1 GCA_003643835.1 Campylobacterota bacterium | reverse complement strand
GCTATATATTATTCACAAAAAAATAAATATATAGTAAATATAAAAAAAAGACTAAAAGGCAAAAAAGTTGTTGATTAGCACACTTTATCACAATATAAATGCCGATAAATACAGCAATAAATACGATATATTTGAAAAACATCTTATCTATATCAAAAACAATTTTAATATAGTGGTACCAAACGATAACTTAAAAGGTGACGATATATGCTTGACATTTGACGATGCTTTTTTCAATTTTTATGTATATGTATTTCCACTTTTAAAAAAACACAAAATCAAAGCAATTTTATCGGTGCCAGCGAAGTTTATATTAGAAACCACAACACATCAAAAACAAGATAGATTAAATATCTTACATGACGATACATACGAAAATATAAACAAAGCTCCTTTTTGCACTTTTAAAGAACTTCAAGAGATGGTAGATAGTGGTTTTGTGATAGTTGCTTCACATTCGTATTCACATACAAATCTAAAAACTCAAAATAATCTTGTAGATGAATTAGACAAATCAAAAGATATTTTAGAAAAAAGACTTGGAATTATCTGCGATAGTTTTGTATTTCCTTTTGGCAAGTATGATGACATAGTTGTAAAAGAGGCAAAAAAAAGATACAAATGGCTTTTCAGAATAGGCAATGGCCTTAACAGAGATTTTGATGGTATAGATGGTTTGATATATCGTATAAATGCCGATAACTTAAAAGATAAGAAAGATATATTTTCTTTTAAAAATATGTTAAAATATAGATTAAAATCATGGCTCAAATCAACACAAGGAAAATTTTTTGCAAATTAGTATCATAATAATCACAAAAGACGCAAGCAACACTATAAAAAAAACTTTAGACTCTGTAGTTTTGTTTGATGATGTGGTAGTATATGACAATGATTCTACAGATAACACAGCAGATATAGCAAAAAAATACACCAATGTAAATCTGATAAATGGAGAGTTCGTAGGTTTTGGTCCTACGAAAAACAAAGCTATTGGTTTTGCTAAACATAACTGGGTGGTTGTATTGGATAGCGATGAGGTGATAGATGAAAAGTTATTGCATACACTTAAGACAAAACATTTAGACAAAAACTGTGTATATGTTTTGAACTTTCATGCATATTATCAAGATACAAAAGTCAAGCATTGTGGTTGGAACAATCAAAAGATCAAAAGAGTATTTGACAAAACAACTACAAAATACAATACCAATTTAGTGCACGAAGATATCTTGACAAAGGGTTTAAAAATAGAAGAGCTACAAGGCAACATAAAACACTACTCATATAATTCAATCAGTGATTTCATAATAAAAATTGACAGATACTCAACTTTGTTCGCCAACGAAAAAGTAGGTATCAAAAACTCAACTCCACTTAAAGCTATATTGTCTAGTATGTTTGCATTTTTCAAAACTTATGTTTTGAGGCTTGGGTTTCTCGATGGTTATGTTGGGTTGCTTATATCTTATTCTCGAGCTAGTGTTGTGTTTTATAAATATATTAAACTTTATGAATTGAACAAAAAACAAAAAGATAGCAAAAATATATGCTAATAACACACATAAACTTCGCAAAAGGTTATAGGGGTGGAGAGCGACAAACTCAACTTCTGATAGAAGAGTTATCTCAAAGAGGCTACAAACAAAAAATAATCACAAGAGATATATCAGAACTCGCAGACAACCTTCAAGGCTTGAAAAATACCCAAACAATAAAAATACCCAAACCATATATATTTAATATATCAAAAGTGAAAAATAGTGACATACTGCATGCCCACGAGACAAAAGCTGCACAGTTTTGTTTTTTTGCTAACCTTATATATAAAATACCATATATCATCACAAGACGAGTTGATAATCCTATAAAAAACAATTTTTTCAACAAAGCTATGTATGAAAACTCATCTAAAACTGTCGTGCTTTCAAATGCTATCAAAAAAGAGACTTTGAAAATAAGTATAGACATAAACACAGATACAATACCAAGCTCTTATAGCAAATTTAAAACCAATAAAAAAACCATAGAAAAAATACAAAATAGATTTAAAGATAAGTTTCTCATAGGACACATAGGAGCGCTTGACAACAAACACAAAGGCCAAAGTTATCTCATAGAAGCTATGAAAAAGGTTGAGAAAATATATCCGGATATACACCTCATACTACTTGGTCGTGGCGATGATGAGTTGTGGCTTAAAGAGCAAACAAAAGATATGACGAATATCACTTTTGAAGGTTTTGTTCAAAATGTGGGTGATTATATCAAAGCTTTTGATATGTTTGTGTTTCCGTCATTGAATGAAGGTTTGGGTTCTATTTTGTTTGATGTTATACAAGGCGGTGTGCCTATAGCGGCATCTAATGTAGGCGGTATTGTAGATATAATCCAGCATAACAAAAATGGTATATTATTTGAAGTGAAAAATAGCCAAGCTATATTTGAAGTTATACAAAGGTTATACAACTCAAAAGATTTGAGAGAAAAGTTATCGTTTGAAGCATATAAAAGTATAGAAAATTTTAGTTGTGAAGTTATGACAAATAGATATATAAATATGTATAAATCTATAAAAATTGAAAAAAATTGAAAAAAATATTTATAGAGATACCCACATGGTTAGGCGATGCGACTATGACAACACCAGCTATCGAAAATATAAAGCAAACTTACCCAAAAAGCAAGCTGACGATTTTTGGTTCGTATGTGAGTGTGAAAATTTTTCTAAAACACCCAAATATAGACAATATCATCATAGATGATAGTAAACAAAGTTTCATACGATACCAAAAACTTCACAAATTAGCAAAAGAGGCTGGAGTTTTTGATATAGCATTTTCATTTAGACGCAACTTCTCTACTAAGTTCTTGCTATTTTTTATCAAAACCAAAAAAAGATTTATATACAAAAGATATGAAAAAAACGAGATGCACCAAGTCATAAGATACAATGACTTTATAAATAGAAGTTTAAACATAAAAACACAACCAAAAGAGCTAAAAATTTATCATAAAATCACCACAAAGAAAGAAAAAAAGATACTGGGTATAAACCCAGGTGCTACATATGGCAGTGCTAAAAGATGGTATGCTTTGGAGTTCGCAAAAGTAGCTATAAAATTAAGCGATAAGTATGATATAAAGATATTTGGAGGACCCAGTGAGCTTGATATAGCTTTAGATATAGAAAAAGAGCTTATAAAAAGTGGCACAACAAACTATGAAAACCTTGCAGGCAAAACAACCATAACAGAGCTTTTTTATCATATATCTTTTTTAGATATGTTTATAACAGCAGATAGTGGCCCTATGCATGTAGCAGCTGCTTTCAAAGTGCCAACTGTGTCAGTATTTGGACCTACAAAAGATACAGAGACATCGCAGTGGCAAAATCAAAACAGCAGCATACTTAAAAAACAGTTTGATTGTCAGCCATGTATGAAAAGAGTTTGCCCGCTCATAGGCGACAAATATCACCAATGTATGAAAGCAATTGTAGCTAAAGATGTTTTAGATACAATAAAACAAATCAGGAGCCAAAATGACCGACAAACAACATAAATATAAGATAGCCATAGCAGGCACAGGATATGTTGGGTTATCAAATGGTATTCTACTCGCCCAACACAATGAAGTAGTGGCTCTCGATATAGTCCTTGAAAAAATTGAAATGTTAAACAATGGTATATCTCCAATAGAAGACAAAGAGATAAGTGAATACTTGCCAAAAATAATTCAAAATTCAAAATTAGACATTCAAAATTCTTTTCGAGCAACACTCGACAAGCACGAAGCCTACAAAGGTGCTGATTTTGTCATAATATCAACTCCAACCGACTATGACCCACAAACAAACTACTTCAACACAAAAAGCATAGAGCAAGTTATAGAAGATGTTTTAAAGATAAACCCAACTACAACTATGGTGATAAAATCAACCGTTCCTGTAGGATATACAAAAAGTATAAATAAAAAGCTTGGCACTTCAAATATCTTATTTTCTCCAGAGTTTTTACGAGAAGGAAAAGCACTACATGACAACTTAAACCCAAGTAGAATAATAGTAGGTGAAAAGTCAGAACGAGCTGAAATATTCGCAAATCTTTTAGCACAAGGTGCTACTAAAAAAGATATAGATATACTTTTTATTGATTCAAATGAAGCAGAAGCCGTGAAACTGTTTTCAAACACATATCTCGCTATGAGAGTGTCGTATTTCAACGAATTGGACAGTTATGCCTTAAGCCACAATTTAGACACAAAACAGATAATAGAGGGCGTCGGGTTAGACCCACGAATAGGAAGCCACTACAACAACCCAAGTTTTGGATATGGTGGCTACTGCTTGCCAAAAGACACCAAACAACTTTTAGCAAACTATCAAGATGTGCCAAACAATATGATAGAAGCTATAGTAAAAGCAAACAGCACAAGAAAAGATTTCATAGCAAACAGCATAATAGAAAAAAACCCACAAATAGTTGGAATATATCGCTTGACTATGAAAAGCAGTAGTGACAATTTTCGCTCATCTGCTATACAAGGGATCATGAAAAGAATCAAAGCAAAAGGCATAGAGGTCATAATATACGAACCAAACTTAAAAGAAAATGAGTTTTTTCACAGCAAGGTAGTCAAAGATTTGGCTAAATTTAAGCAAGTTTGCGATATAATAGTAGCAAATAGAATAGAAGATGCGATAGCCGATGTGAGAAATAAAGTATATACGAGAGATATATTTAATTCAGATTCTTGAATTAAATAATTATAAATTGGAGAAGATATGAGAGATAATACTATTTTGAGTAAATCATTTGAGTTTGTTATTAGAGTAGTGAAACTTTATAAGTATCTTTGTGATGAGCAAAAAGAATATATATTGTCTAAACAACTTTTAAGATGTGGTACTTCAATTGGTGCAAATATAAATGAAGCGCAAGCAGGACAGAGTAAAGCTGACTTTATTGCTAAAATGGGTATATCAAGTAAAGAAGCAAGAGAAAGTAAATATTGGTTAGAATTATTAATAAAAACAGATTATTTGAACATAAATGATAAATATACAAAAAGTTTATTATACGATATAGACAAAATAGTTAAACTATTAACAAGCATAGTCAAATCAAGCCAAGGGAATATGTAATGTTTAATTGTGAATGTTTAATTTTTAATGAAAAGGGAAAAGAATAGATGGATAATTCAAAATTCAACATTGAGCATTCAACATTACCAAAATCTAAAAAGATTTTGGTAACTGGGACTGCTGGTTTTATAGGCAGTCATTTGGCCATAAAATTACTAAACAGAGGTGATGAAGTAGTTGGTCTTGACAATATCAATGACTACTACGACCAAAATGTAAAATATGGACGACTTCAAAGAGGTGGTATCATAGGCACACTTGAAGAGGGGAAAGATATACAATACGGCGAACTTCTTACTTCTAAAACTAACTCAAACTATAAATTTATCAAATTAAACCTTGAAGACAAAGAGGCTATGAACAAACTTTTTGAAGAGCAAAAGTTTGATGCAGTTTGTAATCTCGCAGCTCAAGCAGGAGTGAGATACTCTCTTACAAATCCAGACGCATATATGGGATCAAATATCATAGGATTTATGAATAT
>QMKX01000037.1 GCA_003643835.1 Campylobacterota bacterium | reverse complement strand
TTGTCCGCTCCAAGCGATATATTGACAAGATAAAATATATTTTTTGTATGTAATAGTTTTGAAGTTTCAGCCCCGAACAAGTTCGCGGTTCCGAGAATATTATAGTCCATATCGTCCCTCGTCGCTCCTACCTCGTCACTCAGTGAGACATCTATATAGCCAAAGAACTTGTTTGCACCGGCGATGTATCATCCTTTTTTGCCAGCAAGTTTGATATTAGTTTGATCAAGCCCATAGATACAGGTATTTGCAAGATAGCAGACAACACAAAACTAAGATAATAAAATATAGTGATATAGTTGTTCTCATACGCTAAAGACGCAATAGCTATGAGAAGTGCCAATGGCATAGTGTGTGAAAGTCCCAACAACAATGAATCTCTTAGTCCATAGTTTTTATAAAACACAAGCGAAGCCAACATTCGTATAGTTATCATGACAGCGACTATCAAAATTGAGGTTAATATGAGATTTTCAACTATCAAAAACTTGATATCAAATGTGCTACCTATGTGGATAAAAAATATAGGTATAAGCCAACCAAAACCCAAATAGTTTAGTTTTTTGTGAAGCATATGTTTATGACTGAAAAATGTAGACACAAAAGACCCTGCCACAAATGCGCCAAGAGCCAGCTCAAGCCCAAGATATAGCATGATAGATACCATGACAAAAAAAAGCATCATAGAAAATCGTATATCTTGATCAAGTGTGTCGTCAAGCGGCATAAGATATGTGCGAAACTCAGGAAACCACCACAATAAAAAGTTAAAACCTTTATAAAATATAAAAAACAAAAATAAAATCAAACTCAAAATAAATAGTATACGATACAGGTCGTATCCTACACCAAACTCAACAGACGCACCTATGACGGTTAAAACAACTATTGACAATATCTCACCTATAAGCCCTATAGTGAAAGCATAGTTTAGCCATTTTTCATCGACATACTCTTTTTTTAGTATTGGCAAAAGTCCTATAGATATGAGAGGGAAACCTACTATAAATATAGCAGGAAGTGAAAACAGATACACAATAAAAAGTGAAAATATATACAACAAAGCCATATACAACAAACCTAAATTTAAAATTTTTTTAGGAATTTTCACCAAATCTCGTAAGTTTATCTCCAAACCAGACATAAACATAAGATACAAAAACCCAAGTTCTGCTACTATTTTAAATATCTCGTTCTCTTCAATAAGCCCAAAACTAAAACTAAAAGAACCTAAAAGTATCTCAACTGACACAATGTGAACTTTTGTGATTTTTGATATGATTGTAGATATAAAAACTATAAACGACACAGTTAGTATAAGTGAAACATCATGACCCATCAGTCGCAAACCTCTTTTATATTGTAGCCTAAGTTTTGAATTGTTTGTATCTCTTTGGTTATTTGCTCGCCTTTGGTAGTCAGATAATCACCTATGACTATGCTATTTGCTCCATATTTGAAAACTTCGTATTGTTTATGCGCAAACATATACTCTCTGCCACCTGCTACCATGATCTTTTTTGTATGTTTTAACTCATCTTTGATATATTTTATGATATCAAAGGCTTCATCTACTGATATATTGTTCCTCTTTATAGGCAAGGCATCGTTGGGGTGGTAGAAGTTGATAGCACAAGAGTTGATATGCAAATCTTTAAGCACCTTCACCATATCTACTCTATCTTGACAGTTCTCACCCAAGCCAAATATACCACCACTACAAAGCTTGAGCCCCGCTTTTTTGATATCAATACAAGTGTCGTATCGTTTGCTCCAGCTATGAGCGGTGCATATATTTGTGTAGTAGTTTTCGCTAGTTTCTATGTTGTGGTTGTAGCTGTCAAATCCTGCTTTTTTGAGCTGTTTGAGTTGTGATAAATTTGCTATGCCACTACAAGCTATGAGATTGATATCAACTATTTTTTTAAGCTGTTTGGCAGTTTGGCAAAAAAACCGAAGAAGTTTTTCATCAAGAAAAGCAGTAGATGTGACGAGACAATATCCTACTGCTTTATTTTGTTTGGCTGCTATCGCTTCTTTTATTATCCGTGAAGTTGATTTTAGTTTGTATCTTTTTATATCTGCTTTGTGTATCACAGCTTGGGTGCAAAATTTACAATCTTCGCTACAAGTTCCGCTTTGGATATTGTTTATGGCGCAAAGGTATATATCTTTTTTATTCATTTGAGTATTGTATCTAAATTTTATATTATTTGGTTATAATCATAAAAAAGGAGCAAAAATGCTAAAAAAATACGACATGGATACAAACAAACTACAAAGCTACAAATTCGCTAAAATCACTACAACAAAAGGAGATATATGGATAGAGCTTATGATAGAAGATGTCACAAACACAGTTGCAAATTTTGTATCTTTGGTTCGTGAGAAGTTTTATGATGGTTTGACATTTCATAGAGTGATACCAGGTTTTATGGCTCAAGGTGGTTGCCCCGATGGCACAGGAGCAGGAGGACCTAGTTGGTCTATAGCTTGTCAAACAGACGCAAACAATCAAATACACCGAAAAGGTTCGCTCTCTATGGCACATGCTGGCAAAGATACAGGCGGAAGCCAATTTTTTATATGTTTTGTGCCTTGCCCGCATCTCGATGGTGGGCATACAGTATTTGGCAACATAGAGCAAAACGATGACAAAAGTTTTGAAGTTTTAGACACAATAAAGCAAGACGACAAGATAGTATCTATCAAGTTGTTTGCCACAAAATAAGGAGAAAATATGAAGTATATATCAAGTTTAGTTTTAGCAGTTTTGCTAACAGGGTGTAGCTATAGTAGTAGCACACAAAGTGGGTCAGTAGGTGCCGATAGAAAACAGATGATGATAGTATCATCAAAAGATATGAGAGAGGGTTCGGCCAAAGCATACAAACAAGTTTTAAGCGATGCAAATACAAAAGGTATTTTAAACAAAGATAAAGTTATGTTGTCAAAAATAAGAGCCATAGCAAAAAGGTTGATACCACACACAAAAGTATTCAAAAAAGATGCTCCTGCTTGGAAGTGGGAGGTAAATCTCATAAGCTCAAAAGAGTTAAATGCCTGGTGTATGAGTGGAGGCAAAATAGCTTTTTATACTGGTATTATCGAGACATTGAAGTTAAACGAAGGTCAAATCGCTGCTATCATGGGACACGAGATAGCCCATGCTCTAAAAGAACATGGACGCGAGAGAGCGAGCAGTCAAGCTGTCTCAAATATGGGTCTGGGATTGTTACAAAAAAGTTTAGGCTTGAGCCAAGCTACCACAAAGTTAGCCGGTATGGCATACAATGTCACAGTTGGTTTGCCATTTAGCAGAAAGCATGAAACAGAAGCCGACCGTATGGGCGTAGAACTTGCAGCGAGAGCAGGATACAACCCTCTTGAAGCTGTGCGAGTATGGCAAAAGATGAGCAAACACTCAAAAGGTGCGCCACCAGAGTTCTTGAGCACTCATCCATCATCAGCTACAAGGATCAAAGACTTGACGAAATACTCACAAAAAGTTATGCCTTTGTATAAAAAAGCTAAAAAATAAGTGCATAGACTATATAGCCCGTGGAGGGGGGATTATGTGACGACCAAAAAATCCAAGGACAGTTCTTGTGTATTTTGCGATATAGCCAAAAATTTAGACAAAAACGAAGAGTTAGGCATATTGTATAGAAAGAGTGATATATTTGTGGTTATGAACCGCTACCCATATAGCCCAGGGCATATCATGATTGTGCCAAATACTCACGAACAAAACTTAGAAAATCTTGACGCCAAAACTTGGGAACATATGTCAAGTTTAGTTCCAAAAGCAGTAGCCATGCTCAAAGATACCCTAAACTGCACAGGGGTAAATGTAGGCTTAAATCTTGGCAAATCAGCAGGTGCTGGTATAGAAGAACACTTGCATATGCACTTAGTGCCAAGGTGGGAAAAAGATACTAATTTTATGACAAGTATCGCAAATAGTAGAGTTTATAGTGTGGATTTTGAAAATATCTATCAAAAACTACTAAAAATCAAAGGAAAATATCTTGATACATAACTACTATACTAAAAATAAAAAGACTTAAAACATATGTTAGATGAAAATAAAATCAAGCAAATAGGACAAACAATTGTAGATAAAATAGATATAAGAAAAGTTATTTTGTTTGGTTCTTATGCTTATGGAAAACCTACAGAGAATAGCGACTTGGATATTTGTATTGTCAAAAAAAATATCAAAAATAAAATAAAAAAAAAAGAGAAATAAGAGATTTGTTAAAAGATATCAAGGTTTCAAAAGATATTTTATTGGTTGATGAAAAGTATTATAAAACACACAGTGATGAAAACTGGATAAATACAGCTTTATATGATGCAAAAAAATATGGAAGAGTTTTATATGAACAAAAATAACTTAAAAGCAAATAGTAAATTATCGTGAACAACTATATACCAAAACCATCAAAATACGATCCAGATACCAACGGACACTTCGGTAAGTTTGGTGGTAGATTTGTGCCAGAAACACTTATGCCAATACTATTGGAATTGGAGCAAAGCTATCTTAAATATAGATTTGATAAATTTTTTTGGGCAGAAGTAAATGAACTGCTCAAAAACTATGTCGGCAGACCCACCCCGCTATACGAAGCGAAAAATTTAAGCCAGCAAATTGGAGCTAAAATATATCTCAAACGCGAAGACCTAAACCACACAGGAGCACACAAAATCAACAGTGTCATAGCCCAAGGGTTGCTGGCAAAAAAACTTGGCAAGACCAATGTCATAGCCGAAACAGGCGCAGGTCAGCACGGAGTGGCTACTGCTACAATAGCTTCGCTTTTAGGTTTAAAGTGTATCGTGTTTATGGGTGCTAAAGATGTCAAACGACAAGAGCTAAATGTCTTTCGTATGAAACTTCTGGGTGCAAAGGTAGTATCGGTACAAAGCGGTAGTCAAACTCTAAAAGATGCTATGAATGAGGCAATTCGTCACTGGGTCACGCAAGCACACGATACATTTTATATCATAGGCACAGTGGCAGGCCCACATCCGTATCCTATGATGGTGCGTGATTTTCAAGCGATCATTGGTTGGGAAACAAGACGACAAATTTTAGACATAGAAAAGAAACTTCCTGATTTTGTCATAGCTTGTATAGGAGGAGGTTCAAATGCCATAGGTATATTTAGCCACTTTTTAGATGATAAATCAGTCAAATGCATAGGCATAGAAGCTGGCGGGCTTGGCATAGATAGCGGTAAGCACGGATGTAGTTTATCAAAGGGCGAGCCGGGTATTTTGCACGGACAACTTAGCTACTTGCTACAAGATGAAAACGGCCAAATAAAAGAAGCTCATAGTATAAGTGCTGGGCTTGATTATCCTGGAATTGGTCCAGAGCATAGCTTTCACAAAGACAATGGCACGATAATATACGACAATATCACAGACGACGAAGCTATGCAAGCATTTGTATGGTTGAGTCAAAAAGAGGGTATAATACCTGCTTTTGAGAGCGCCCATGCTATAGCGTATCTGCTAAAAGCCAAAGATAAATTTAAAAACAAAACAGTTGTCATAAACTTAAGCGGAAGAGGCGACAAAGATATGACACAAGCCCAGCATATACTCAAAGGTAGTTTGGCTACTTGAAGCATGATACCAATAAAATAGCGAGATATGTTGTGTTCTCTGATAAGTAGTTCTTCGGTTCC
>QMKX01000036.1 GCA_003643835.1 Campylobacterota bacterium | reverse complement strand
TGTTGTTGTTTCTGTGATCTCTCCGTCGTGAGATAAAGTTGCTATCTGTGTAGAAGCAGCTGTATTTTCTACAACTGTGTTACTACTTAAAGCTATATCTGTAGGTGCTACTTCTACATCTGTAGGCCCTATGTTTGCTATATTGACTGTGATAGATTGATTGTCTTCTATGCCTGAAGTGCTTGTGGCTACAACTGTGACTGTGTAGTCGTTGTTCGCTCCTGTGTCTATTGGATTTTCAAAGTCTGGGGCAGCTAAAAATGTAAGCACTCCAGAAGTTATATTTAAGCCAAATATTGCACCATCGCCACCACTACCTATAGTATAGTTGATATCTTCGCTGCTTGTAGCTGCGACTGTCGCAACTGCTGTCTCGTTTTCATTTATGTTTATGGTTGCCGTATCGCCACCACCATTTGATATGATGACAACTGTGGGTGTAGCAGGTGAGCTTCCGCCTCCACCACTACTTTTGCTATCACAACCTATAGTAGCTATCGCTATCACTCCTGATAGAGCTACTGCCCTTGTCTTGAGAGCAAAATCTTTTAGAAGGGAGTTATACCCCCCCCCCCGTTTATATCTGTATTTAAACTAATATCTAATTTAACCGCTGCGTTTGTTGTCATATATGACTCCTTTTTGTTTTGTGAACATCTCTAAAAATCCCTATATTTAAACTCAAACACCGCACTCTTGTGTGCTATAGAAGTTTTTAGAAATGTCCTATCATTTATATGAGTATTTTATCACAATAAACATAAAACAAACTTACAAATAGTGGTTTTTTGTGAAATTTGTAGATGTAAGTATTGGAAACTTAACACGCGTGGGATGTTTTCAATTTTTTTAATTAGAGAATATGACAGAAAGTGATAGGAGTGATGGCGAATTAGTTCGTCAAGCGAGAGCGAGACAACAAATATAATTGAGGTTGTGCTCTTGCTTTTAAAGAAACATTTTTCTTTGATAGAAAAAGCGATTTTTTTGTTTAGCTTCGTTTAGTTTCACTATATATATTGGTTAAGTTATGATGTTATAATTCTCTCACAAAAGGAGAAAATATGAAAACAAGAGAAGTGCTTTTTCTATCAAAGAAAAATGTTTCTGTGAAAAAATATATTTGGCAAATAGAACAAACGGTAGATATGGTAGGCAAAAGACCTACATACATAAAAAACAAGATAGTATCATGACAGACAACTACAACAAAAGTGCAATAGTGTTGCATTGGGTTCATGGATTTGTGATATTGTTAGTATTGGTTACAGGGACAGTAGTGCTGTCTCATATGCCAAATGATATAGCAAAGTTAGACAGCTTCAAGATACATATGATACTAGGTATCGTAATCTTTGGATTGACTATATATCGTATAATTAACAATATATTATCTCACAAAGTATCACCGCTGAAAGTGAGTTTAGATAGACAAAAACTGATAAAATACAACCATATAGCAATATATGTCGTGATTATCTTGGTAGCTATCAGTGGCATATTACTATCAAAAGGTTCAGGACTAGGAGAGATAGTGTTATGGGGAGCACAAACAGAACTATACAAAGACTTTCATGACTTTGGTATAGGTATAGCTCATAGCATACTTACAAAGATATTGATATTTTTAATAATCATGCATATAGTTGGAGTAGTTTCTTATGGTATCAAAACCAAAGAAAATGTATTAAGACGAATGTGGATAAACACAAACAAAAAGGATAAAAAATGAGAAAACAAATAATGATGATAACGATAGCAGTAGCAGTGGCGAGTAGTTCGCTGTATGGATTTGGAGGCAAAGATGACAGAGGTGATAGAGGTGCCAAAGGCGATAGACAAGATAGGTCTGCCAAATATGGTAAAAGAGGCGATAAAAAAAATATGAAAAGACCACCGAAGCAGATGTATTTGTTTATGTCTGCTGTGTCAAACCAAGATTTATCAAAAGAACAAAGAGCAAGTGTGCGTAAAGTTATGTTTGAAACTAGAGAAAACAGGATCAAACAAAGAGAAGATAGCAAAGTATCGGCGATAAAATTCGATAAAGACAGAAACTTTGACAAAAAGTTTTTCATAGATGACAAGACAAAGTTGTTAAAAAAGATGATAACCCAACAAGCGAATACGATAGAAAAGGTATTTGCTATACTTGATGACAAACAAAAACAAGCGGTCATACAAGAGATGTCATCAAAACAAAATATGAAAAACAGTGGCAAAAGAGACAAACGAAAGAACAAAGGCAAAAATAAAAAGAAAAATAACAACAAAAACAGAGACAACAAAAAATGATAAAAGCAAGAAACTTAAAAAAAATATACAAGACAGGAGAGATAAGTCTTGAAGTTATCAAAGACTTTTCTATAGAGATAAATAAAGGTGAATTTATATCGTTAGTAGGTCCTAGTGGCAGTGGCAAAAGCACGGTTTTAAATATGTTAGGCTGTCTTGATGGTCCTACAAGTGGCAGTTTGGATATCAACTCTCAAGATATGGTAGGACTAGACAAGACACAGCTAGCAAATTTCAGAGGGGAGCATATAGGGTTTATATTTCAAAGTTTTAACCTTATACCAGTGTTGTCAGTATATGAAAATATAGAGTATCCACTTATTATGATACAAAATTTGCCAGCAGATGAAAGAAAGAAAAGAGTTTTGAATTTGCTCAAAGAAGTAGATATGCTCGATCAAAAAGATAAGTTTCCAGAGCAAATAAGCGGCGGACAAAAACAGCGAGTAGCGATAGCTAGGGCGTTGGTCACCAATCCACAGATAGTTTTCGCTGATGAGCCTACGGCAAATCTCGATAGTGTGACAGCAAATGCTGTCATAAGTTTGATGTTGAAGATTCAAAAACAACACAACACAACTTTTGTATTTGCTACACATGATGAAAAAATTGTATCAAAAGTAAACAGACTTATCACACTTGTTGATGGCGATATAGTTAGTGATAAAGGAGTAAAGAGATGAAAAAAATCACATCATTGAGTTTGGGTTTTTCATTTTTGATCATGAGTTACACTGGAGTTATGTTGTATATAGCTCCTCATGGCAAGGTAGCACGATGGTTAGACTGGCATCTTTGGGGACTTGACAAAACGCAATATCAAGAGCTACACTCTACATCCATGATACTGTTTTTGGTCTTTGGTTTTTTGCATATTTATTATAACTGGAAACCAATTATGAGTTATATAAGCGATAAAAATAAAAAAATATCATGGACAAAAAAAGAATTTTTGATAGCATTTGTTTTAAATGTATTTTTTGTAGTTGGCACTTTATATCATGCACAGCCACTTAAGGGTTTTGTAGATTTAGGTGAATATATCAAAACTTCTTGGGGTATTGTAGAGTCTGGAGCAAAGAAAAGTATCAAACCGCCACCATCACAATTGGGTCAAAAGACATTGGATGAGTTAGATTTAGATGAGTACATAAACATAGAAAAAGCAAAAAAGATATTAAACGAAAAGGGCTTGAAAAATATAAATGAAGATATGAAAATAAAAGATATCGCAAATGATTTAAATATTGAAAAAATTGATGTTTACAAATTAATAACAGGAGAAAATTATGAATAATATATTTAAAATATCGTATCGCAACTTGCTACGAAATAGCAGGCGAACTATATTGACCGCTTCGCTTATCACTTTGGGAGTTGTGTTTGTGTTGGTTTATGGAGCACTGGCAGGAAGTTTCAAAAGCTATATGGTAGGACAGATTACCGATAGTATGATGGGACATGTCCAGATACACAAAAAAGGATATGTAGCATCGGTAGATAACTTGCCTTTAGATAAAAACTTAAAAACCAAACAACTACAAAAGATAGAAGAGTTTATAAAGCAGAGCGATATGGTGGAGAGTTATTCGTATCGTATCAAGTTTGGTGCTATGTTTTCGAACTTCACAAGTAGCACAAATATAAGGTTAAATGCTATAAATCCAGCACAAGAGTTCAAAACTTTGCCACTTTTGAAAAGTAGGTTAGTAGGGCTAAATGGTGAGCTAAAAAAGGGCGAGATAATAGTGCCAGAACTATTAGCAAAAGGCATGAAAGTCAAAACTGGTGATACAGTGGTTCTTGTAGCAAACAACCAAAATGGCTCGGTAAATGGAATTAACTTAAAAGTAGCAGGAGTAGTTACACGAATAACAGGTCCAGGGGGGCGAGATGGTTATATACATATAGACGATGCTAAAAAAGTGCTTCGTATCAAAGGGGTTCAAGTCAGCGAAATAGTGGTGCGACTAAAAGATGTAGCACTCACATCAAAGATGAATAAAGAGTTACAACCGCTTTTAAAGATAAAAAACCCCCAAGGCAAAAGTGCGTATGAAGTGCATACATGGATGAAGATTAGTCCGTTTTACAATATCATCAAGATGTTGGATATCATGAATATAGCTATACAGATTGTGCTCATATCTATCGTGCTTATATCTATTTTAAATGTGATGATTATGAGTGTGTATGAGCGTATCAAAGAGGTAGGAACTATAGCTGCTATGGGAACACCGCCTGCAACTATAGTCAAACTATTTATGACAGAGGGTTTGATGCTAGGGATTTTTGGTGCTATACTCGGCGGTGCTTTGTCTTATATCATAGTCAAAGTTTTGTATATTATGGAGATAACCTATAGTTTTGGAAAACAAAGCTCTCTTATACTTGAACCAGTTTTAGGGTTTGGGCAGGTTGTGTTTGTGGGAGCTGTAGTCATAACAATAGCGCTCATAGCTTCAGTAAGTCCAGCCATTAAAGCATCAAAGCTAAATCCAGTAGAAGCTTTGAGGACAAATTAAAAAAAAGAAAAGGAAAAAAGATGAGAAAAATAGTTTTAATGACAATAATAACAAGCGGCATATTGTTTGCCAATAGTGGTGAACAATTGACAAAAGACAACGGATGTATGGAGTGCCACAATATCATGGGCGAAAAGCTAGCCCCTGCTTTTATGGGAACTGCAAAGAAAAATATAAGATGGTTTGGAAACAAAGCAAAACAAAACTTGATAAAAGGTATAAAAGATGGAAGCAAAGGTAAATATGGTAATTTTCAACACACAGCCATGCCAGCATACGGACACTTGAATACAGATGAGTTAGATAGGATAGCTACTTGGATATTAGCACAATATGACAAAAATAGGAAACTATACCCAAATGGCAGAAACAATCAGCAAAACAAAAGTCAAAATAGACAAGGTAAAAATAGACAATAAAGGATAAAAAATGAAAAGAATAATAGGATTGTTACTATTTACTGCTTCGTTGCTTTCAAGTGACTTGCTACTACAAATAGACAAAAATTTACAACCCGGTAGTAGTGAGACATACAAAAAGCTCATAAACATAGAGCCAGATGGTAGTAAAAAGGAGTTTCTACTCTATCAAGCAAAAAGTGGCACAGACAAGATGGTATCATCTTTTTTGAAGCCAGTATCTGAAAAAGGACGAAATACCCTAAGATTAGGCGAAAATATGTGGTTATATATGCCCTCTGTGGGGCGACCTATACGAATAACATCTATGCAAAGTGTGGTAGGAGGTGTGTTTAACAATAGCGATATCATGAGGGTGGATTTTAGTAGCGAGTATAACTTAGTCAAAGAAAAGACAGACAAAGCGACTTATGTATTGGAACTAAAAGCAAAAAACGACACTATAGCGTATGATAAGTTGCTTATGATTGTAGATAAAAAGACCACTACACCCACACAAATAGAGTGTTATAGTTCTACTGGTATGCTTATCAAAACTTTGTATTATAAAAATATCAAAGACTTTGGTAGTGGCATAGTGCGACCATCGGTTATAGAGACCAAAAGTCCATTTTACAAAGGTTACAAGTCGATCATGATATATGGCAAAATCACGCCAAAAAAGTTTGCAGCAGAAACATTTACTATAGATAATATCAACAAAGTTAATGACTTAAGGCGATAAATGATGAGGTTAATAGTAGCTATTTGTTTTTTATTTAGTTTGATAGAGGCAAATGAATATGAGTTTGATATGGACGCCATAGAGACAAAAACTTATGAATATAGTGGATATATAAAAGCTTCTCAAAAACATCAAAAAACAAAACAAAACAAAACAATAAACAGCTATCTTGGTGAGGCAATAGTAGGGTTTGATTATTTTGTAGAGCAATGGACTTTAAAATCACAGTTTCAAGCAAACTATTATAACACAGACAAAGAAGAAAAAAGCACAGATACTATAAATCAGCTTTATATAGACTACAAGTTATCATCAAATAACAGGTTTGATATAGGTAAGCAGTCGCTTATGTGGGGCAAGGCATACTTTTTTAATCCTGTGGCATTTTTAGATAGAAAAAAGGACCCAAACAACCCAGAAGCCTCCAAAGAGGGTTATGTGATAGCACATTACAAATACAACAAAAGCTACGAAAGAGACCTACAAAACTTCAGTTTAGATATAGTTTATATGCCGACATCAAAAGATACAAATGATGACTTTTTAGATGAAAACTCAAACACAATAGCACTCAAAGCCTACTTTTTGTATCTTGATACCGATATAGATATAATCTATTTTCATAACGATAAATTAGATGATAAGTTTGGTTTTGATTTTTCTAAAAATATCTTAACCAACTTTGAGATACACGGTGAATATGCAAAACTTGACGATGAAAATAGTTCATCCGTTGTAGGAATAAAATACTTGACATCATATGACCTAACTATCACAAGTGAATACTTTGACCGTTCGTATAGATTGAAAAAACCAGAGCCATTTTATGACAAAAGATATTTTATAAACAAATTTTCCCTCAAAGAGCCATTTGGCATGGTGTATAGCTCGGTATATTATAAAAATAGTTTAAACCTACTTGACAACTCTACGCAAAATAGTTTAGGAACTGTATATAACTTCAAAAACAATATACAATTAGATCTGTCGTATATCAAAAATATAGGCGAAAAAAAGAGTGAATTTGGCAGTAAAAATATAGAAGATACAATTTTATCTAAACTTATTTGGTATTTTTAGATACAATACAAAAAATAGGACAAAACAGTATGATAAAGATATTATTGGTTGAAGATGACTTAGAGTTTGCAGAACTTATAAAAAACTTTTTAAGTCAGAGAAATATCACCACAGATATATGCGATGACCCATATATAGCTCTTGTGACTGCTTTGGGTGAGTATGATTTGGTGCTGTTAGATTTGGGATTACCAGGTATAGATGGACTTGAAGTATGTAAAAAAATTAGAGAAAAAAGCAATATACCTATCATCATATCAACTGCTAGAAACAGTATCACCGACAAAGTGTTGGGATTGGAGATAGGGGCAGATGATTATCTACCCAAGCCTTATGACCCAGATGAACTATATGCGAGAATAAAAAGCTTGATAAGACGAACAAAAGTTGATATAAAAACACAAACACCACAAAGAGATTTTGTAGTTGATACACAAACGCGAGATATAAAATACAAAAACAGATCGCTGTTTTTAACAGGAGCGGAGTTTGGAGTATTTGAAGCGATGATAAACAATTATGATGCAGTTTCATCGAAGGAGCACATCTTGAGTAGTTGTGAAAATATTGGTTTGTATAATATAAATAGTCTACAGATGCTTATAAGCAAAATACGAAAAAAGATAGC
>QMKX01000035.1 GCA_003643835.1 Campylobacterota bacterium | reverse complement strand
TTCTGCTTTTGGTTCTGCTTTTGGTTCTGCTTCTTTTTTCGCTTTTGGTTTTTCTACAGAAGTTTGTTCGTCTGTTTTGGGTTCGTCTATTTGTTTATCTATATTTTGTTTGTCGCCATTTTGTTTTGTATTTTCTTGTTTGATAGTTTTATATTCAAACTCTTGGTCATTTTCTTCAGCATATATGGCACGCCCTTCGTTTATGGCATTTGATATTTCGTTGCAAAATAGTTCTATAGATCTTATGGCATCGTCATTGCCCGGTATTGGAAAGTCTACCATATCAGGGTCGCAGTTTGTGTCAAGTGGAGCATATACTTTGATACCAAGTCTTTTGGCTTCGAGTATCGCTATTTTTTCTTTTACGGGATCTATGACAAACATAGAGTTGGGCATTTTTTTCATATCTTTGATGCCACCTAAGTATGCTTCAAGTTTTAGCTCTTTTCTACTTAACATCAAAGCTTCTTTTTTTGTCAGTAGGTCTATTTGTCCCTCTTCTTTCATCTTTCTGATAATCTCTAATTTTCTTAAACCTTTTTTGATTGTGTCGTGATTTGTGAGCATTCCACCTAACCAACGGTTGTTGACATATGGCATATCACAATTGGTAGCTGCTGTTTGTATGGCATCTCGTGCCTGTTTTTTAGTGCCTACAAATATCATCGTCTCGCCTTTGCTGGCACTTTCTCGCACTAAATTGTATGTATATCTAAAATACCTAAGTGATTTTTGCAAATCAATTATGTATATATTTTTTCTAACACCATAGATAAATTTTTTCATCTTTGGATTCCATTTTCTTGTTTGGTGTCCAAAATGTACACCGCACTCCAATAGGTCTTTCATAGTAACCATATTATTCCTTCTTTTAGCTTTCGCTTTTTTGGGTTTAATCCTCTATAACCATTCATATCAAAATGATACAACCCTTGTAGAATTGTTATATGTGAGCTCTGAAAATTATCAATACACGACAATTAAAAGTAAGGTATTGTATCGTTTTTATATAAATTTTGAGCAAAAATTGTGTTTTATAGACAAATTTGGGTTAAGTTTAAGGTTTTTATGCGATAATTGACAAATTTTTTAGGATATTTAGTGTAGCTTATGAGGTTTAATTTAAAAAAAGGACAATTATGACAAAAGTTGAATTGGTTGATGCGATAGCAGAAAATGCTGGTATATCAAAAAAAGATGCGACATCTGCTTTGGTAGCATTCACAGAAGTAGTGACAAAAGAGTTAAAAAAAGGAGAAAAAGTTTCTCTTATAGGTTTTGGGACATTTAGCACCTCAAAAAGAGAAGCGAGAAAAGGTAGAAACCCATCTACAGGCAAAGAGATAAACATACCAGCTTCTATAGTTGCGAAGTTTAAAGTTGGAGCTAAACTTAAATCAGCAGTAAACTAATATTGCTACAAGCTTGCCGGTTTTTTCGGCAAGCCTTTTATAATCATATTTTTCATATTTATTTTTTTTAGATATAATTGTCAAAAATTAGGATAATTATGTTCAATCAACAATTACAAAATCAAGCAAACACAATACGATTTTTGTGTGCAGATATGGTGCAAAAAGCCAACAGCGGCCACCCAGGAGCTCCTATGGGTTTATCAGAAATAGCTACAGTGCTAAGTTCTTTTATACAAATAGACCCACAAGATAAAAATTGGCTCAACCGCGATAGGGTTGTGTTTAGCGGTGGGCATGCATCTAGCTTGGTGTATAGTTTGCTTCATCTTTGGGGATACGATCTATCATTAAATGATTTGAAAAACTTTCGACAACTAAACTCAAAAACACCTGGCCACCCAGAATACGGACATACTAGTGGTGTAGAGATAACTACTGGACCACTTGGTCAAGGTGTAGCAAATGCTGTTGGTTTTGCTATGGCTTCAAAATACGCAAAACACTGCCTAAATACACAAAATGAAAAAACTATAAATCACCAAGTATATTGTTTGTGTGGAGATGGAGACTTACAAGAGGGCATAAGCTACGAGGCACTTTCAACTGCTGGTAAATACAAACTTGACAACCTGACTTTGATATATGACAGCAATGATATCACGATAGAAGGAGATGTCAAGATAGCTTGGGATGAAAATATAAATAAAAGATTTGAAGCTATTGGATTTGATGTCCTGACAATCGAAGGTCACAATTTCAAAGAGATAAATGACAGCCTGACAAAAGCAAAAAACAGCAACAAACCTACAATAATAATAGCCAAAACAAAGATAGGCAAAGGCTCTGCCACACTTGAAGGAAGCCACAAAACTCACGGAAGCCCACTGGGCATTGACGAGATTAGACTCTCTAAACAAAAAGCAGGATTTGACCCAGACAAAAATTTTGTCATAGATGATGATGTCAAAAAAGCATTTGACAAAAGCTCTTGTGGATTATCTAAAAAATGGCAAAGTGGCTTGTCAAATAAAACTATAAATAAAATAAAAAGCTACAAAGAGGAAAATTTTGAAAATATCGTTTATCCTGATTTTAGTCAAACTAAAGAGATAGCCACAAGAGATAGCAACCATAAAATTCTCAACGCCATAGCAAAAGCGATGCCTTCATTTATGGGTGGTAGTGCTGACTTGTCACCATCAAACAAAATAGAGCTACTTGGTATGGGAGACTTTCCAAATGGTAGAAATATACACTTTGGTGTCAAAGAGCACTCTATGGCGGCAGTGGTCAATGCTATGAATTTATATGGTTTGTTTAGAGTTTTTAGTGCGACATTTTTTGTGTTTAGTGATTATATGAAACCAGCATGTAGGGTTGCAGCTTTGTCAAATATCCCACAGCGATTTATATGGACACACGACAGTATAGGAGTAGGTGAAGATGGTGCGACACACCAACCAATAGAACAGTTAAGTCAGTTTAGGGCGATGCCAAATTTTTATCTATTTCGTCCTGCTGATGCATTTGAAAATATAGAGTGCTGGAAAAAGGCATTGACTATGAACTATGCTACAGCATTTGTATTGAGCAGACAAAAGCTTAAAACTCTCAAGCCATCAAAAGAGTATGGAGAAGTAGCTAACGGAGCATATCTTTTGACCAAAAGAGAGAAAGCTACAGTTACACTCATGGCAAGCGGTAGTGAAGTTATGTTATGTTTGCAAACTGCTTGTAAGCTCGAAGATATAGGCATAAGCTGCAATATAGTTTCTGTTCCTTGTTTTGACCTATTGGGCGAACAAGACCAAAGTTATATAGATAAAATTCTTGATAAAACTACTACAATAATAGCCGTGGAGATGGCTACAGCAATAGAGTATTATAAATACGCTTCATGTGTCATAAATATAGACAGTTTTGGCAATAGTGGAAAAGATGTAGAACTATACGATATGTATGGTTTTACAACCGATAAACTAAAACAAAAAATCAAAAACTTTTTAAACCACAAATAATGGCAAACAAAAATAGCCACACTATAGATATATATGGAGCAAATGAAAATAACCTAAAAAATATCACTATATCAATACCTAAAAACAAATTGATAGTATTTACAGGATTGAGTGGAAGCGGTAAATCAACATTAGCTTTTGATACTATTTATGCTGAAGGACAAAGAAGATATATAGAAAGTTTGAGCACATATGCTAGACAATTTTTCGACAAAATTGGCAAACCAAATGTGCAAAAAATTGAAGGTTTAACTCCTGCTATAGCAATAGACCAGAAATCTACAAGCAAAAACCCGAGATCAACCGTGGGCACTATCACGGAAATTTATGATTATTTTAGATTGTTGTTTGCCAGAGTTGGAGCACAATATTGCCACTTGTGCGATAAACCTATATCCAAAATGACAAAAGATGATATAGTAAGCCAAGTTTTAAACTTGCCGACAAATGCCAAAGTTGTGATATTGTCTCCATTGGTCAATAGAAAAAAAGGAACCTTCGAGGCACTTTTCGAAAATCTCAAATCCAAAGGTTATGTTAGAGTTTATATAGACGGGGTTATGGCGAGATTAGATGAAGAGATAAGTTTAAGTAAATCAAAAATACATACAATAAAAGCAGTGATAGACAGAGTTGTGATAAACGATCAAAATCAACAACGAATAGCACAAAGTGTAGAAAGAGGTCTCAAGGAGAGTTTTGGTGAGCTTGAAGTTGATATTTTAAACTACGATGAACTTAACACACAAAAACATATTCACTACAGCGAACATATGGCTTGTTTTGATTGTAAAATATCTTTTGAAAAGCTTGAGCCTCTTAGTTTTTCATTTAATTCGCCAAAAGGTGCTTGTGTATCGTGTGATGGTTTGGGAATACGATATTCACTTGATATGAAAAAAGTATTAAATGAATATATATCTATAAATAGTGGTGCGGTTAAGGTATTTTATGGGTTTAATAAAAGTTATTATTTTAAGATGTTAAAAGCTTTTTGCGAGTCGTTTGACATAGATATGGACAAACCATTTAACACGCTCGATAGTTTTCAACGCAGAGCAGTTTTGCACGGAACAGCCGAAGAGTTTAAGTTTACTTGGAAACGCCACAGACTCAAAAGAAAATGGGACGGGGTAGTCAAGTTGTCTTACAATATGATAAAAGACGACAAAGATAGAGGTTCTTATATGACTGAGAAAATATGCGACAGTTGCGGTGGTTATAGACTAAATAGCTCTTCGTTATCGGTGAAAGTAGCAAATATAAATATAGCCCAACTGCTCGATATGCCAATAACACAATCGTATAAATTTTTTAATCAAATATCAAATTTTGATTATTTTGATAAAACATCTGCCACGATATCAAAACCAATACTTCACGAAATACGAGAAAGATTGTTTTTTTTAGACGATGTAGGATTGGGATATATCACTTTAGGAAGAGATGCCAGAACTATAAGTGGTGGCGAAGCACAAAGAATAAGAGTAGCCTCACAAATAGGTTCAGGGCTTACTGGAGTTTTGTATGTGTTGGACGAACCATCTATAGGTTTGCACGAGCGAGATACTAAAAAACTTATAAAAACTCTAAAAGCTTTAAGAGACAAAGATAACACAGTTATAGTTGTAGAACACGACAAAGAGACTATGAAAGAAGCTGATTTTATCGTAGATATTGGCCCGCTTGCTGGAAAACATGGCGGTGAAATTGTTTTCAAAGGCGACATGAAAACACTACTAAAATCAAATACCACAACAGCACAATATCTAAATGGCGAAAAAAAGATAGAGTATTATTATAGACGACAACAACAAAATTTTATAAACATAAAAAACATCAACATAAACAATATAAAAAATCTAAATGCACAAATTCCTTTAAACAATTTCTGTGTCATAACTGGTGTCAGCGGTAGTGGTAAATCATCTATGATACTACAAACTCTTTTGCCAGTTGCCAGAGAGCTTTTAAATCGTGCGAAAATAGTAGATAAGATAGATGGCGTGAGTATAGATGGTTTGGAAAATCTTGACAAAGTTATATACTTAGATCAAAGTCCAATAGGAAGAACACCAAGGTCAAACCCAGCAACGTATACAGGACTTATGGATGAGATTCGTAAACTATTTAGCGAGACAAAAGAGGCTAAATTAAGAGGTTACAATATAGGTAGATTTTCGTTCAATGTTGCAGGTGGCAGGTGCGAAAAATGTAGTGGAGAGGGCGAGATAAAAATAGAGATGCACTTTTTGTCTGATATTATGGTCAAGTGTGAGGATTGTCAAGGCAAACGATACAACGAGCAAACAATTCAGATAAAATACAAAGCCAAATCAATATCTGATGTTTTAAATATGAGTGTAGATGAAGCATATGAGTTTTTCAACAAGCATCCAAAACTAAAAACAAAACTACAAACACTTATCGATGTGGGTCTTGGGTATATATCGTTGGGACAAAATGCTATAACATTGAGCGGTGGTGAAGCACAGAGAATTAAGCTGTCTAAGGAACTTAGCAAAAAAGATACAGGCAAGACATTGTATATATTGGATGAGCCAACAACTGGTTTGCACTTTGCTGATATAGATAAACTTACAAAAGTTTTGCATCATTTGGTAGAACTTGGTAACTCTGTTGTAGTCATAGAGCACAACTTGGATATCATCAAAAATGCAGACTGGATTATAGATATGGGACCACAAGGCGGAGATAAAGGCGGCAAGATAGTTGCTACTGGCTCACCTGAACAAGTAGTCAAAACACAAAAACAAACTAAAAGTTATACAGCAAAATATCTAAAAGATGAATTATAAAAATTTATAAAACATTTATTTTGTGGTGAGTATCAGATAAATTTTCTAAATAATTGTTTTTTGTGAGATAGATTTATGTTTTTTAGCTATAATGTTCATTCAAACGATGACTTGTTAGCTCAGTTGGTAGAGCATCTCCCTTTTAAGGAGGTGGCCGTTGGTTCGAATCCAACACGAGTCACCATTTGAATACTAAAAATAGCTGAAGTTTAAATCAAAAATAGATGCTGTTTGTATTGATATTTGGTCGCTTAGCTCAGCTGGTAGAGCGCTACCCTTACAAGGTAGATGTCGTAGGTTCAAGTCCTACAGCGACCACCATTGTGGCCCCTTCATCTAGCGGTTAGGATTCATGGTTTTCATCCATGCCACAGGAGTTCAATTCTCCTAGGGGTCACCACTTGAAAATAAATTTAACCTTATTTTCATTTTAAATATGCGGTTGTAGTTTAGTTGGTTAGAATGCCGCCCTGTCACGGCGGAGGTCGCGAGTTCAAGTCTCGTCAACCGCGCCACTATTTAGATATATATGTTTATATTTAGTAGTGTATCTAACCCGAAAGTTAAAACTTTCAATATCAAATAAAGGAAGCTTTCCAATAGAAAACTTCCAAATCAAAAACAAAAAGGGGAAGTTGTCCATAGTGATAAGCAACCAAAAATAAAAGTTCAAAATTTATACAAAATTTTTGGTGATAAACCAAAAAAAGCTTTAAAAATGAGTCAAAGCAGTATACACAAAGATGAGATATTTGCAAAAACAGGTATGACTGTAGGGGTCAAAGACGCTAGTTTTGAAGTATTTGAGGGTGAGATATTTGTCATCATGGGACTATCGGGCTCTGGTAAATCAACTTTAGTGCGACTTCTCAACCGTCTAATAGAACCAACTTCCGGTCAAATCATCATAGACGGCACACATATCACAAGCTTAAATGACACAGAACTCATAAATATAAGACGACAAAAACTCTCTATGGTGTTTCAGTCATTTGCTTTGATGCCACATATGAATATACTTGACAATGTGTCGTTTGGTTTGGAATTAAGCGAAATACCAAAAAACAAAAGATACAAAAAAGCCAGAGAAGCTTTAGCTCAAGTAGAATTGCTACACCACGAAAGCTCAATGCCAGGTGAGCTAAGTGGCGGTATGCAGCAGCGAGTGGGATTGGCAAGAGCTTTGGCAAATGACCCAGATATTTTGCTCATGGATGAAGCATTTTCAGCACTTGACCCGCTTATTCGCACCAATATGCAAGATGAACTTTTGCAACTGCAAGAGAAAAATAGACGCACCATAGTGTTCATAACACATGATCTAGATGAAGCTATAAGAATAGGGGACACGATAGCGATAATGGAAGGCGGGTGTATAGCACAAATAGGCACCCCCGATGAGATTATCAACAACCCAGCAAACAACTATGTGAGGTCATTTTTCCAAGGAGTTGATGTAACTGCTGTATTAACTGCTACTCATATAGTGCGAAAAACACGACCTACTATCATACAAAGAGATGGCTTTGGTATCAAATCGGCTTTGCAATATATATCGGATTATGATGAAAATTTTGCTTATTATATCAAAAAAGACAACACATATATTGGTTTAGTCACAGTAGAATCACTCAAAATCCAACAAGAAAAAAACGGCAATTTGATAGATGCGGTAGTCCAGCAAACCCCTATAGATGAAGAGACACAAATATCTGATTTTATGGGCGATGTAGCAAACTATAATTACCCCGTAGCAGTAGTGAGCAAAACAGGCAAATACAAAGGCACTATATCAAAAAGTAGATTGCTAAACATACTTGACGAAGGAGTGCCAAATGGCAAATGACCCGTGGAACAATGCCCAAACAGCACAAGAAAACAAAGCATCTTCGGTTGATTGGTCGCAAACTACAAAAGCCGAAGAAACAAAACATTTTGATATATTGAACCCATTTGATGAAGCTGTTATACCATTTGACAGCTGGACAAATAGTAGTATAAGCTGGGTAGTTGAAAATTTTCGTGATACTTTTTTAGTAGCGAAGATGCCTGTAGAGTTTATACTCAAGTCAGTCGAGAGTTTTTTGCTTTGGTTGTCGCCTTATGTTGTGATACTATTTTTTGTGTTGTTTGCTTTGCAAGTGGCGTCTAAAAAGTTAGCTTTTGGTACTGTGTTTGCATTTGTCGGTATTGGTCTTATTGGAGCCTGGAGTGAATCTATGATAACATTGTCGCTGGTCATAACTGCTGTGCTATTTTCAATACTAATTGGGTTGCCATTGGGCATATTGAGTGCCAGACACGATAAAGTGGATAGACTTGTTCGTCCTATACTTGATGCTATGCAAACTACACCGGCTTTCGTGTATCTTATACCAATCGTTATGCTTTTTGGTATAGGCAATGTGCCAGGAGTCATTGTGACAATTATATTTGCTCTGCCACCACTTATACGACTTACAAACCTTGGTATAAGACAAGTGCCTGAAGACTTGATAGAGGCGAGTAGGTCGTTTGGAGCAACTCCAAGACAAATGCTATGGAAAGTTCAAATACCAGTTGCTATGCCTACGATTATGGCTGGTATCAACCAAACACTTATGCTCGCTTTGTCTATGGTGGTCATAGCTTCCATGATAGCAGTAGGGGGTTTAGGACAGATGGTGCTTCGTGGTATCGGTAGGCTTGATGTTGGTTTAGCAGCAGTTGGTGGCTTGGGTATTGTGTTTTTGGCTATAGTTTTAGATAGACTCACACAAAGTATGGGCACAAGCGATACACAAAAACCAGTATGGACAAAAAGAGGACCAGTAGGC
>QMKX01000034.1 GCA_003643835.1 Campylobacterota bacterium | reverse complement strand
TATCAAAGGCAAATGCTGATTCTGTATTGATAATCAATCCTAGTAAAAAAACAAGAAGTTTTACCGTGCCAAGCTCATATAAGCTACTTGAATCAAACAGTAGAAAGGTTACCATTAAGTCATATAAATCAGCAATATTGATAAAAAAATAGTATAAAATTTACTAGTTAATTAAACTTAAAGCACAAATTTGCAGTATATTGAGATATTTGAATGATATTTAATACTAATTCAATATAATACAGTTCAGTTTATTTTAGGAGAAAAATATGGCAGTAAAAATAACAGATACATGTATCAATTGTGATGCATGCTTAGATGAATGTCCTACAGAGTCAATCGTAGACAACGATGAAAACCCAACAGGGGAAGACATATATTTTGTCAATAGTGAAACATGCACAGAGTGCATAGGCGACAATGACGAACCAGCTTGTGCTGAGGCATGTCCAACTGAAGGTTGTATAGTATGGGATAATCCCAAAACTGAAGGTGCCAAAGATGGAGAGTCTTGCGTTGAAGACTAAATTTTTTAGAGGCATAAGCCTCTAAAAAATTAAAATTCTACTATTTTTATCTTTTTTGGATATAATTAAAAAAAAGGATAAAAATGGAAAAAACATTGTCAATCATCAAGCCAGACGCGGTGGCGAAAAATATCGTAGGCGAAATACTGAATAGGTTTGAAAAAGCAGGACTTAAAATTTCTGCTACTAAAAAAATAAGATTGAGCAAAATTGATGCGAAAAATTTTTATGAAGTCCATAAGGATAGACCATTTTTCAATGATTTGGTTGATTTTATGGTAAGCGGACCAGTAGTAGCAACGGTGCTTGAAGGTGAAAATGCAGTATTTAAAAACAGAGAACTTATGGGCGAAACAAATCCAAAAGAAGCAAAAGTTGGAACTATTAGAGCTGATTTTGCGGATAGTATTGATGCAAATGCTGTGCATGGCAGCGACAGCGAAGAAAATGCAAAAATAGAGATAGGTTTCTTTTTTGCAAAAAAAGAGATATTTTAATTGCAAATAAGTTTTGATAAAATAGGTTTAGAGGAGATTGATTTCAAATTTAAAGTTGAACGATATCAAACCAAGGGAGTGTTCTGCAAAATATCAAAACACCTTGTAAAGCTTCATTGTCAGCTTACAGGTATGTTAGAAACAAACTGCAACAGATGCGGTGAATTTGTAAATATAAAAATAGATGAAATTGTATCATTTTTAATAAGCAATAAAACATATAATAAAAAAGAGGCTCTTGAGGTAGTAGAAATAGATGGTGATATAATTGATTTGGCTGGTTTGATAAAGGGTGAATTGATATCAATAAAAGCAGGATATTATCAGTGTAAAAGCTGTGAAACAGATAAAAATTTATTTGAAAAAGAGTATTAAAAAGGATAAAAAATGGCAGTACCAAAAAGACGAGTATCGAAAACAAGAGCGGCAAAAAGACGAACACACTACAAAATTGAGTTAAAAAGACCAATAAAAGATAGTGATGGCACATGGAAAATGCCACACAATATAAATCCAAATACAGGTCAATATAAAAGCGAACAATAATTATGGTAAAAATAGCAATAGATGCAATGGGTGGTGATGATGGTGCTAAACCTATCATAGACGGTCTTGTATTGGCTATGAAAAATAATAATAATTTTAATGCTATAGTGGTAAGCGACCACGATGAGTTGGATTTTTATATTCCAAAAAAATTCAACAACAGAATAGAGATTTTGAAATGCAACGATGTAATAAGCATGTCAGATCAAGCTACAGAAGCCTTAAAAAGAAAAGAATCATCTGCATATATGGCTATAGATTTAGTAAAAAACAGCAAAGCAGATGCTTATGTAAGTGCCGGCCATAGTGGTGCATCTATGAGTTTAGCTACACTTAAAATTGGACGAATAAAAGGTGTGAGCAGACCAGCAATTGCTACGATTATGCCAACAGTTACTGGCACTTCTTTGGTTCTTGATGTAGGGGCAAATGTGGATTGTGATGCAAATAATCTAAAAGAGTTTGCTATTATGGGACAAGTTTATGCAAGTGAAGTTTTAGGCATAGATGAGCCATTGGTTGGTTTGTTGAGCAATGGAGAAGAGTCAAGCAAAGGCAATGATACAACCAAAGAGGCATTTAAGTTGTGCGAAAATATACCAAATTTTATGGGAAATGTAGAGGGAAATGATATATTTAATGGCACATGTGATGTAGTTGTTTGTGATGGTTTTGTAGGTAATATTATGTTAAAAGCTGCCGAAGGTGTAGCTGACACAATCACAACTATAATCAAACAAAACTTAAGAAGATCACTTATATCAATAACAGGAGCAGTGCTTATGAGAAAAGTATTTAAAAAACTCAAACTCAAAGTTGATTATGCCGAATATGGTGGGGCTCCACTTTTGGGTATCAAGGCACCTGTAATCATAGCTCATGGGAAATCAAATAGTAAGGCAATCAAAAATGCTATATTTCAAGCTATCAAAGCATCGGATTCTAACCTTAATGCTATCATTGAAAATAGACTTGCCACCTATAAAGATTGAATATGTATGCAGCTATTAAATCAATAGGTTCATATGTTCCAAATGAAAAACGAAACAACCAATGGTTTGTAGACAGAATGGACACAAGCGATGATTGGATCACCAAAAGAACTGGCATATCTACAAGAAGAATAGCAAATAAAGACGAACAAACTAGTGATATGGGCGTCCAAGCATCTAAAATAGCTATACAAAGAGCTGGTTTGACTATAGATGATATTGATTTGATAATATGTGCTACTATTAGCCCAGATTATTATTGTATGCCATCTACTGCATGCATTATAGGTCAGAAATTAGGCACAAAAGATGTTATGGCTATGGATATAAGTGCAGCATGCACCGGCTTTGTATATGCTTTGTCTATAGCAAAAGCTTTTATAGAATCAAATATGAAAAAAAATATACTCATAATTGGGGCTGAAAAACTAAGTTCAATTGTTGATTATACTGATAGAACAACTTGTATGCTGTTTGGCGATGGAGCTGGCGCATCTATAATATCTGCTACAAACGACAAAAATGAAGCGATAATTGATATACAATGCAGTAGCGATGGAAATCTAAAAGATTTATTGTTAACTCCAAATATATTAAATGGAGAAAAACAATTTATACAGATGAAAGGCAACGAAACTTTCAAAATAGCTGTAAAAACACTAGTAAGAGATGTGCAAGACATAATGAAAAAAAACAGTATGAAAAATACAGATATAGACCTTTTTATACCACATCAGGCAAACTATAGAATCCTAAAAGTAGTTGGCGATGCGTTGAAGTTTGAAGAGAAACAAAAAATAATAACAGTTCAAAAATATGGCAATACAAGCTCCGCTTCAATTCCTATGGCTATGAACGATGCATATGAAAACAATAAGCTAAAATATGGCGATACTATACTGCTCGATGCATTTGGTGGTGGTTTGACTTGGGGAAGTGCCATTTTTAGATTTGCTGGAAAGAATATAAATGACAATAAATAAAAAAGCTACAATAGTATCTTCGGTCACGGCATTTGTCTTAACTCTTATCAAACTTTTTGTAGGAATTGCCAGTGGGAGTGTAGCAGTGCTTGCAAGTGCTATAGATAGTGTTCTTGATATGTTGGTGTCAGCATTTAACTACTTTGCTATAACAAATAGTGAAAAACCAGCAGATGACAAATATAACTACGGAAAAGGCAAAATAGAAGCACTCGCAAGTGTCATAGAAGGTGTCATAATCGCAACATCTGGTGTATTTTTGTTGTATAGTGCTATAAAAAAGTTTTATTTAGGTGATATTACAAACTATGTCGATATTTCATTTGCGGTTATGTGTGTTTCATTTGTGATAACCATACTTTTAGTGATATATCTAAACAAGGTTGCAAAAAAAACAAATAGTATGGTCATAAAAGCAGATGCTTTGCACTACAAAACTGATGTATACGTAAATGGCTCAGTGATGGTATCGTTGTTTCTTGTTTGGATTAGTGGCATAGAGCTTATAGATATCGTAGTTGGTATTGGTATAGCTGTATTTATAGTATATAGTGCATATGAGCTTATAAGAGATGGTGTGCTTATGCTACTTGATAGAGCAGTAGATGATGATATGATTAAAAAAATCATAAAAATCATAAAAAATAACAAAACTATCAATAGTTATCATTTTTTAAAAACAAGACAATCAGCCAATGAGATATTTATAGATGTTCACTTGGTATTTGATAAAAAAATACTACTTCTCGATGCTCATCATTGTAGCGATGATATAGAGCTACTTATAGCAAAAATAGATGACAAATACACATGGACGATAAATATTCATCTTGATCCTTATGATGATTCTATAGAGTAAGTAAGCATCTTAAAATAAAAAACCATAAGGCTTGATAAAAAATCAAACCTTATATAAAACTTCAATTTCTCCAACTATGTTTGGGTCTTCTAAAGTTGATGTATCTTGGGTAATAGGCTCACCTTTGACTATGCTTCGTAGTATTCGTCTCATAATCTTTCCTGACCTTGTTTTTGGTAGGTCAGGCACTACTATGATATCATCAAGCAATGCTATAGCTCCTATGTCTGCTTTTAATATCTTGTTTAGCTCCAGTTTCAAATCATCTTTTGATATAGTATCACTATTTTTCAATACTATAAAACCAAATATACCTTCGCCTTTTATTTCGTGGGGTTTTCCTACTACTGCTGAAGATGCTACCATATCATTTTCTTTGATAGATGCCTCTATCTCTGCTGTGCCTATTCTATGACCGCTTACATTTATGACATCATCTGTTCGTCCAGTGATAGTAATATATCCATTTTCATCTATCATAGCGCCATCGCCAGAGAAATATACAGGCTTGCCATCATATACACAATCACCAAAATATGCTTTGACAAATCTATCGTCATCGCCCCATATGGTGCGTATTTGCGATGGCCATGGTTTTGTGATACACAAATACCCTTTTTCGTTTATAGGTGTCGGTTCGCCATTTGTTTCTATAATTTTTGCATATATTCCAGGTAAGGGCAATGTAGCACATGCTGGTTTAATTGGTGTGCATGATGCGATAGGCGAAACCATATGCCCACCTGTTTCTGTTTGCCACCAAGTATCAACTATACTACACTTACTGTTGCCTATAGCTTCATAATACCATTTCCAAGCAGGAGGGTCAATAGGCTCACCTACAGTTCCTAATACTCTAAGAGAGCTTAAATCATATTTAGATGGTTCATTTTCACCAGTTTTATGAAGCATTCGTATAGCAGTGGGTGCTGTGTAAAATTGGTTTATTTTGTGTTGTTGGACCATTTTCCAACAACGCCCAGCATCTGGGTAAGTTGGAACTCCTTCAAACACAACAGTTGTGGTGCCGTTTGCCAACGGTCCGTACACTATATAGCTGTGTCCCGTAATCCAACCAATATCAGCAGTGCACCAAAATATATCGTCAGGTTTATTGTCAAAAACCCACTGCATAGTAAGCTTTGCCCACAATATATAACCAGCCATATTGTGCTGAACACCTTTTGGTTGTCCTGTGCTACCAGATGTATATAACAAAAACAGAGGATCTTCGCTATCAAACCAAACTGTTTCAAACTCATCGCTTTGTTTTTCTATAAGTTCATGATAAAAACTATCTTTTTTGTTTTTTTGTATTGGTTCAAAATTTCGTTTGACTACACATATATTTTGAACACTATCGCACCCATCTTTAGTAGCATCATCAACTGCAGGTTTAAGCATATATGGCTTGCCTTTTCTATATGCTCCGTCAGCTGTGACAATAAGTTTGGCTTTGGCATCTATGATTCTGTCTTTTAAGGCTTGCGATGAAAACCCACCAAATACAACAGAGTGTATAGCACCTATCTTCGCACATGCAAGCATCGTGTAAATAGCCTCAAGTATCATTGGCATATATATCACAACTCTATCACTTTTCTTGATACCATATTCGTTCACAAATAAGTTTGCTGTTTTGTTTACATTTTTGGCTAATTCATTGTAAGTTAATTTGATATTTGTTCCATCGTCTGCTTCAAATAAAATAGCGACATTGTCGCCACTGTTTTCTAAGTGCCTATCAACACACTCATAAGCTACACTCATCTTGCCATCTTTAAACCATCGGTTAAATGGAGTATTTGTTTCATCGAGAGTATTTGTAAATGGCTTGTGCCATGTTATATTTTTTTCAGCTAACTCACCCCAAGTTCCCTCATAGTTGTCATCGAACTTTTTGACCAATTTATTATAATCGTCCATATCTCTAAATACTGGATTGTCAAACATATCTTTATTTGGTTTAAAAATTTTACTCATATTTTCTCCTTTATCAACACTCTTATTTGTTCAAATTTTTCAAAAACATAACGATTTTTCGCTAAATTATCAAATATACCATAAGATTGTCTTATGTATTGTGGATATTTTATCATCTTTGGCTTAAATTTCTCAATTTTTGCTTTATTTGTGACAAAATATTTGATACTTGTAATATTTTCAAACCCTATTTGACCTAAAAGTGTCAATATCATCTGTATATTGTGTTTAAATTCATCTTTATACATTTGATGTATGAGTGCAAAAAATAAAATATCGTTTTTTGTGTAAAAGAAATCAACACCATCTTTCAAGGTTGGTGGCAACAAAGATAAAAGTTTATCAAGTTTGCTTTGAGTTTTGAGTTTTTTAAAAACTTTTTTGTTTTGAAGTGCTGCAATGACAGCTGATATAGGCTCCATATGTCAATTTAGTTGATGTATGTTAAACAATCTTTGTATTTATTGTTTTTACCAGCAACTAAATCAAAGTAAGCTTTTTGCAGTTTTTTTGTAATTTTTCCTGCTTTGCCATCCCCTATAATTCTACTATCTACATCTCGCACAGGTGTTATCTCGGCTGCCGTGCCTGTCAAGAAGCATTCATCGCATATGTATACTTCTTCACGAGTAACTTTTTGTCTTTTGACTTCTAATCCTATATCGGTAGCTAAATCTATAACTGTTTTTTGTGTTATTGAGTTTAAAGTGTTGTCATTTGGTGGTGATATAAGATATCCATCTTGAACCATAAAAAAACAAGCTCCGCTGGCTTCTGCTATATATCCTTGATCGTCTCTTAAGAGTGCTTCGTCGTAACCGCACTCTATCGCTTCGTATTTTGCCATTTGTGAGTTTAGGTAGTTTGCTGCTGCTTTTGCTTTACCTAATCCTGATGTATTTGAGTTTCGTGTCATTGATGATATTTTTAGTCTTATGCCATTTTTCATACCATCAGAACCCAGATATGCTCCCCATTTCCATGCACTTATACTTACATTAACTGGGGCATCTTTGTGATATATACCCATGACGCCATACCCAAGACATGCTAAAGGACGGATATATGCTCCATCAAAAAGTTGATTTTCTTGTAGTAGTTTGATTTGAGCTTGGTTTAGTTCATCTTGAGTGTATGGGATATTTATCAAAGTCATTTTAGCCGAACTAAACAATCGTTTTGTATGTTCGTGTAACTTAAATATGGCACATCTACCATCGTGAGTTTTGTATGCTTTGGTGCCTTCAAACACACCGTTGCCGTAGTGCAAAGTATGTGAAAGCACATGGATTTTTGCTTTGTCCCACGGCACCATAACACCATCCATCCATATATATTTTGATTTTTCCATAGTTGTCCTTTTTTTGAATTATATCAAAACAATATAAAATTATAAACAGTTTGTATCGTAGTTTTTTGTCGTTTATTTGTTGCCCTATCTTTTTATACAATATCACAGTATCTTAAATTTAAGGTTATTGTGGTATTTTAAGCAAAAAAGGGAAAAGATGTTAAATCTGTTTATCGTATTGTATTTTATCTATGTAGTAGTATCTTTGATGACAGCATATAAACAAATGAGTTTTGTATCAAAGAGAAAAAAACAAAAACCAGCGATACTAAATGAAAATGATTTTGAGAAAGCAGGAGACTATGTAGAGCAGACACAAAAATTATCTATAATCACAACTTTAGTTGATATAGTTATGTTTGCTTTTTGGTTAAGCTTCGGGCTTGTATGGCTTGACAATATATTGCTTGATTTTGTGTCGTGGCAAAAAGCAGTGCTATTTATAGATATTTTTATACTCGTCAATTGGATCGTAGCTTTGCCTTTTTCTTTATATAACACATTTGTTTTGGATAAAGAGTATGAATTTTCAAATATGACCACAGGTCTATATATGAAAGATACAATAAAAACTGGTATTTTGTTTTTGGTATTTGGCAGTGCTATTATAGGTATAGTCGCTCTAATCGTAGAGTATTTCCATAACTGGTGGATATATGGATTTGTATTTGTATTTGCTGTTATTATTCTTATAAATATGTTGTATCCTATCATCCGTGATAAAATGTTTGATAAGTTTGAAAAACTTTCCGATGAGGAGCTTGAGAACAAGATAAACTCTTTACTTCAAAAGGTTGGTTTCAAATCAAGTGGAGTTTTTAGTGTAGATGCATCAAAACGAGACAACAGACTAAATGCCTACTTTGGTGGGCTTGGCAGCACAAAAAGAGTTGTTTTGTTTGATACACTCATAAAAAAACTAAACCACGATGAACTTCTGGCTGTATTGGGTCATGAGTTAGGGCACTTTAAAAATGGTGATGTGTTGAAAAATATAGGCATTATGGGGTTGATATTGTTTGTATTTTTTGCTATATTTGGCAATTTGGATGAAAATATATTTAATTCACTTGGTATCACAAATGAAGCTTCGTCTATCATCGCTGTATTTATGATATTTTCGCCTGTGTTATCGTTTTTTATTATGCCTATGATATCTTTCATAAGTAGGCACAACGAATACAATGCCGACAAGTTTGGTAGCGATTTAAGCTCAAAAGAAAATTTGACCAGTGCCTTGCTTAAGTTGGTCAATGAAAACAGATCATTTCCTTTTTCACACGAGTGGTTTATATTTTTCTATTATTCGCACCCTCCATTGTCAAAAAGACTTGAAAAATTAGGATACAAGGAGAGTGAATAGTGAATTTAGTAGATAAAATAAACAAATTGAAAAGCGAATTAGATGTCACAATAGTCGCACACTACTACCAAAAAAATGTAGTATTTGATATAGCCGATATCACAGGCGATAGCTTAGAGTTAGCGAAAAAATCTAGCGAAGTAGGGACACAGTTTGTGTTGTTTTGTGGTGTTGGGTTTATGGGACAAAGTGTCAAGATATTGGCTCCACACAAAACTGTAGTTATGCCAAAAATTGCTTGTTGTGCTATGGCTCGTATGATAGATGTGGATTATTTTGACAACAATCTAAAAATACTCAACGAAGCTGGTATTGCAAATGACGATATATTGCCTATCACTTATATAAACTCAAGTGCTGAGGTCAAAGCAGAAGTTGGACGAATGGGAGGCTTGGTATGCACAAGTAGCAACGCATTTAAAATCATACAAACAGGATTGGAAAGTGGCAAAAAGATATTTTTTGTTCCAGATAGATGTTTGGGACAAAACTTTGCAATAAATATGAATCTAAAAAGCGCAGTTATAGGTATAGACAACATAAACGATGTCAAATCAGCTGATATTATTTGTTACAATGGTTTTTGTTCGGTTCATCAGCTTTTCACTACTGATGATATAGAGTTTTATAGACAAAAATATCCTGATATTATAGTGGCTGTGCATCCTGAATGTGATCCAAAGGTTGTCAAGTTGGCTGATTTTAGCGGTTCTACATCGCAGTTGATTAAGTTTATAAAAGAGTTAGACCCAGAGCAAAAAGTAGTAGTAGGCACCGAATACAATATGGTGCATAGACTAAGAGAGAAACACACATACACCTTAAGTGCCACCAAACCTCAATGTCCCACTATGAATGAAACAACCTTGAGCGATGTATATGATAGTTTGGTGTCTATCAAAGAAAATAAAATAACAAATGAAATACTCATAGAAGAAAAGACGATAAAATATGCCAAGATAGCTTTGGAGAAAATGTTTGATGTTTGAGATAGAAGATATAAACACAAAGACAAAACAACTTCAAAGTTTAGCAGATAGCTCATTAGTAGCCATAGAGAGCCTAAAAGCTATCTCTTTGCCTACATATGACAACTTTGTATCACCGCTTATGGATATAGCCCAAACTATACACGAAGTTTTCACAATACCATTTCACATAGATGCGGTAAACAACAGCACCCACACCGACAAACTATGCAAAACTGCTTTGGACATATTGACAGCTTATGACAACAAAATATCTCAAGATGAAAAACTTTTTGATATATTTAAGTCTATAGATACAAAGGCATTAAACGAAGCTCAAAATATGGTAATATCAAAGCAGATAAGAGGATATAAGCTAAGCGGATGTGGGCTGGACGAAAAAACCAAAAACCACATAGCCGATATTAACTTGCAGTTAGAACAGCATAGCCATAACTTTTCATCAAATATCATCAAGCATATAAGTGAGTATGAGATAGTGTTAGATGACGACAAATATATCAAAGATATGCCACATAGCGACAAGGCACTGGCAAAAACAAATGACGGCTGGCGATTTACTCTACAAGCCCCATCTTATATAGCTTTTATGACTTATTGTAGTAGTGATACACGGCGACAAGAATTATACAAGGCATATGTCACCAAAGCACCACAAAATGCGGCGATAATAGATAAGATACTTAAATTAAAAGAGAAAAAAGCAAAGCTACTATGCTTTGACAGTTTTGCTACATACTCTTTGCAAACCAAGATGGCAAAATCACCTGGCGATGTGGTGGAGTTTTTGGATAGTTTGTCGCTACGAGCTAAACCCAAAGCCCAAAAAGAGCTAGAACAGATACAAGAGTTTGCTCGTGATTTTGATGGCAAAAAAGAGATAAATATTTGGGATATGGCATACTACAGTGACAAACTCAAAAAACACAAACACAACATAGACGAGGAGGCTTACCGTGTCTATTTCGAACAAGGTATAGTCATAGATGGGTTTTTTACTTTTGCTCGTGATATGTTTGATATAAAGTTTGAAAAAGTAGCACAAAAACTCTGGCACGACAAAGCTACACGATATGATATAACAAAAGATGAAAAAAAGATAGCCACGATATATTTTGACCTAGAAAGTAGGGCAGACAAACGAAGCGGAGCTTGGATGAATAACCTACACAGCAAACAACAACACAAAACTCCGTCTGCTTTTGTGGTGTGTAATTTTCCGCCATCTACTGCTAAAACCCCCTCACTACTGCGACACAGCGATGTGGTGACACTTTTTCATGAGATGGGGCATGCATTGCATCACCTGTTGAGCCAAGTTGTAGAACCATCGGTCAGTGGTGTAGGCGGTGTGGCATGGGATGTGGTGGAGTATCCATCGCAGTTTTTGGAGAGTTTTTGCTATGATTTTGAGACTATCAAAAAGTTTGCCAAACATTATAGAACAGGTAAGCCGATACCCAAAGATATGATAGATAGGCTAATATCGGCAAAAAACTTCCAGACAGCTCTATCTACACAACGACAAGTGGAGTTTGCTATGTTTGATATGAAACTGCATATGAACTTGTATCAAAAAAGCGAAATTCAAAAGCTACTAGACGATGTGCGAGATGATACAAGTGTGCTACAAACTCCTGATTATAACAAGTTTCAAAATAGTTTCGATCATATATTTGGTGGCGGATATAGTGCTGGATACTACAGCTACAAGTGGGCTCAAGTATTGAGTGCCGATAGCTTCAAACGATGTGCCATAGACAAAACCCAAAAACAACAAAAACAATATATGACTAGATATTTGCACAGTGTGCTAGCATTAGGTGGAAGTGTGGATATGAACGAAATATATCTCAAGTTAAACGGCGAGCAACCAGACATAAACTCACTTTTAGAGCTTGAGGGTATATTATAAAGCAGTTTGCCATAGTAGGAGCTACTGCTTGTGGCAAGAGTTCGTTTGCTATAGATATGGCGAAAAAACACGACTGTGTAGTGTTGTCGTGTGATTCTCTGTCTGTATATAAGCACATAGACATAGCATCTGCTAAACCAACTTTGCTAGAACGACAAGGAGTTAAACACTTTGGTTTAGATGTAGTCAAACCAAACCAAAAGTTCGATCTGTTTGACTTTGTGAAGTGTTATAAAAAAGCAAAAAAATTTGCTACCAAAAACAAACAAAATTTAGCTATAGTTGGTGGTAGTGGATTTTATCTCAAAGCCTTGACTACAGGTATATCTGTCTTGCCAAAGCCAGACAAGACCACCAAACAAAAGATAAAAGCAAGTATGCTAGACACACAAGAGTGCCATAGATTTTTAAGCTCACTTGACCCAGGGTATATGAAAAAAATATCTGCAAATGACCATTACAGGATAGAAAAAGCGATAACCATATATCACACGAC
>QMKX01000033.1 GCA_003643835.1 Campylobacterota bacterium | reverse complement strand
GTTGGACGAAGCCCAAAGTTTCTGTGAAAAAAGCAATACGAACAGCAAGCACACACTCTCAAGCTGGAGCTTTGGAGCGAGGTATAGATTGTTTTGTGTCACAAAATTTTATCAAACAAACAAACCAATCAAAACAAACAGCAACTTTAAGCTTCATTTGCTACAATACCACACAAAAATAAAAAAGGATTATTATGAAAATATTATCAGTATTATTGGTGTCGGCATCGCTGATGTTTGCGGTTGTAAACATAAACAGTGCGACACAAAAGGATTTTGCATCTCTCAAGGGAGTAGGAGCTAAAAAAGCAAAAGATATTGTATCGTATAGAACCAAAGTCAAGTGCTTCAAAAGTATAAACGAACTATCAAAAGTCAAAGGAATTGGCAAAAAGACTGTAGCAAAAAACAGAAAAAACTTGGTGTTAGGAAAGTGCAAGAAGTAGAATATTTAATTTGAATAATAGAATCATAATAAATATTTATAAAGGAAAGGCATGAACACAATACCTCAAACCATACAAGTAGATGAAAATATCTACACACAAGCAAATAATATTTTAAATAAAATTGGACTTGATTATACACAAGCTATAAGTGTCTTTAATAATCTTATAGTCCAAAATAGAGGTTTGCCATTTGAGTTAAAGCTACCAAACAAAGACACCACTATCGCACTTGATGAACTAAAACACAGACGAGGCAAGTCGTTTGATACTATTGATGAGCTTTTTGATGATTTAGACAAGTAGTATGCTAAAGATATTTAGAACAAATAGTTTTAAAAAAGACTACAAGAAGCTGAACACAGATGACAAGTCCAGACTAAAACAGGTCGTGATAACATTATCGAACAAGGCAAAACTGGACAAAAGCTACAAAGACCACAAGCTAATCGGAAATTATTTTGGCTGTAGAGAGTGTCATATAAGACCAGATTTGTTGTTGATATATAGTATAGATGATCATACAATTGAGTTGGCATTGGTTAGAGTTGGAAGCCATTCAAAACTTTTTTGACAGACCCCACAACAATTTTAAGCTTAATCCGCTATTGTACGACACAAAATAAAAAAGGATTATTATGAAAATATTATCAATATTACTGGTATCAGCATCGCTAATGTTTGCAGTAGTCAATATAAATACAGCTACACAAAAGAATTTCGCCTCTCTCAAGGGTGTAGGAGCTAAAAAAGCAAAAGATATTGTATCGTATAGAACCAAAGTCAAGTGCTTCAAAACTATAGACGAACTAGCCAAAGTCAAAGGAATTGGCAAAAAGACTGTAACAAAAAACAGAAAAAACTTGGTGTTAGGAAAGTGTAAAAAGTAGTAAGCTTGAGGCTTGATTAAGTTTGGATGAATACAATAGATTGTGTCGTTTATGTGTTATATTAACGATAAAACAATATAAATGATGTATAATAGATAGTTAATCCGACACCTTGCGGTGTAGGATTGCCCATGGTTCTGATCTATTTGTATCTCCACTCTATGTGTCGTAGGTGTCGCTGTTGATTATGGTATTTAGCACGGTATTTGGCGATAGAGATGCCATCGATATCATCTATCTTGTTTTTTAATATGATTATGCTACAGCGCAATCAAAACAAACAGCAACTTTAAGTTTCATTTCCTATAATACCCTACAAAATCAAAAAGGAAAATAAGCTTTTTGTTGTTGCATAGCACGGGTAGACTCAACCATAGCCTGCTCTTTTTCATAGAGTCTTTTATTTATTTTTTGTTTTAATAGCTTGTTATATCCGCCTTTTAAATCTATCAGCGGATCAATTTTCTATTCAACATAATATTCAACCGTATCAAGCACTATCATAGATGCCTCTTTCATGAGCATAGAGGTTTTTAGAGGTGTCTTGAAAAATTAAAAAGCAACATCAATATACAAATTCGCCAACTTTAATTTTTCTTGACTTTTTACCAAGCCTTAATATGATGGTTTTCTCCTTTTGTCCAGATTTTGAAAAATTGGTAAATAATTTTGCTTGCACCGTGACAGGAGTTGCGGCTTTTTGACGGCTATCACCATAATAATGAATCTTTATGGTATATTTGCCTTTGACTGCATCTTTTATGATAAACTCTTCAGGACCATAACCACCTGTTATATCGTTAGAAATTTTACCACCTATTCTGGATATTTTTTTGCTATAAAATGTTTTCTCGCCATAGGGGTCGATTATCCACAAATCAATATCGCTATTATCCGTCGACCAATTTATTACAACTCGCACATCCGTAGGCATTTGGTAAATCAACCTAGAATCATATATACAACAACTTTGATACTTTGCTCTTTTATCTTTTGAAAAATCTGAAAATATATTATTAAATTCATTGATAACAACTATTTTTATATCAGTAAATCTGTTCCAAGTATGGGTTAAAATATGATATAAATTATCCATTGCCAAAATTTTTTGATGAAAATCGCCAGTTTTAATTTGTGCCAATGCAAGATCACGGAATGATTGTGGTTCAAACGGGCGAAGCTCTTTTATTTTTTCAAACACCCTAACTGCCAGATGATATTTTTCAAATTCCATCAGTTTAAAAGCGACAATTCGCATATATTCAGGATTATCAAAATCAAGCTCTAAAACATTAAATAAAATTGTAGTTGTTATGTCATCTGTTGCTACATTGTTATAAAACAAATCTGCCACATCAACATAAAACATCGGTTGTTCTATATACTTTAATTTTTGTTGGTAATAAGCTTGCAACCAATTTGTCTTTTTTTTAGATTTTATTTTGTCCATATATGGGCTGTTTGGATTAAAACTTTTTAATTTTATGATTATTTTTGGTGCTTTGTTCGCTTGTGAAGCAGGTTCATTAAACTCATCACTTATATCATCCAATTCCTCATTCACTGATTTAAGTTCAACATTTGGATTCATAAGGCCTGATGAGGCACTACCTCTGCTTTTATTGTATCTTTTTGATTTATTTTTTGTAGGTTTGGGTTTGGTTTTAGGATAAGTTTTATTATACCAGGCTTTTTGTTGTTGCATAGCTTTGATAGACTCTACCATAGCTTGTTCTTTTTCATACAATTTTTTATCAATTTTTTGTTTTAATAGTTTTTTATATTTTGCCATTAAATCAGCAGGTGGAGGAATTTCGTATTCAACATAATCCTCCACTCTATCAAGCACTATCATAGATGCCTCTTTGATGAGGATTTTATGTTTTTGTGCTAGTTTCAGGATTTGGTCTTTGTTTGTTTTGTTGTGCAATTTCAGATCGTCAATCTTTTTGCTCGCCCATATTCTATCTATATTTTCAACTTTAACTGCATTTTTTAAATCATAAGTTTTGGTAAATTTTTTGCCTGGCATATTAAAATCTGCCATCAATTTGCTATCACTATTATCAAATTTGCCGACAATAAAAATGTTATCTTTTGAGAGATTACTATTAAATATATCAGTTAAATTTGATGATGAATTTTTAAATGAAATCTTGATTTTTTGTTGTTGAAAATTTTCAAAACCCTCTTTGGCAGTTTGGCGGCTCAAATCAATAAATCTGCCATTTGAGATTTTTGCATATTTTTTCAAGGTATTATAATCGGCATTTTTTGATGAATTTATAACTGTGATGGGTTTATCTATGTTTTGCATATCGCCATCAAAAATAGTTTTGACACCATTTGAAAAAAGTAATATTTCATCGGCATCTATGCGGCTTATATCAATGTGTGAGAAATCTGTTGTGCCATCGTATCTCATAGATAAAAGTTTTTGCTGTTGTATTGTATAAAACACATCGAAGCTTTTTTGTCATAATCGCTTGTATTGTTAGGACAAAATCTATACTTTTCTTGTTTGGCTTTTTTGTTGCTAAATGTAAAAAACTCTACTATTCCTATACTTTTTATTTTTTTTGTATATTCTTTTAAAAACTCCATCTCTTTTTTAAAATCACGATCTTTATTTGAAAAAGAATTATTCCACAAGATAGCTATTTTTGTGGGTAGTTTTCTGTTTTTTATTTTCTGTTTTAGTTTTGTTTGCACCAAAAAATAGTTGGCACTTTCACCTTTTTGGATATATATTTTATCTTTGTTTTCTACAGGAATATTGACATAAAAAGGTTGGTCTAATCTATAATTTGTTTTTTCAAAGTTTATATAAAAACCTGTGGATGATTTATCTACTTTTATACCTCGTATAGCTTTATTTACAGCAGGTTTTTTATCAAGATTGGCTACTTTTATACTCACTGACAGCTTTTTCAATCTCTTTGCAGTGCTAAATGGTATCTGATAAATAAAATTATTTTTCTTGCTTTTTAATAGCTCTTGAGTGATAATTTTTATCTTTTTATAACCTTTTTTAGGGATAGGATATAAATGGACTTTAAAATTATTGCCGACTGTTTTCTCCAACAAAGCAGGGTCTATTTTTTGCCGAATGGTATTTTCATAAGCCTCTGTGGCCTTTGCTTTTGGCACGATTGAGGAATAACGATATTTGCCTTTTATATCCAAAGCATAATCAATAACACTCACCCCATCTAACAGACCAAATTTTAATTTTCCAGATAAAATTCTATTATTAGGGTTATAAAATGACAGCTCATAAGTGTTAGTAGCGATATTGCCTACTGTTTCAACTCCAACCTGCATCGTGGATAAAACAACAGGTTTAGTGTTGGGCGATTTCCATTTCAACCACAGGTGGTGGCAAAAGCGGTCTGTGAGTAATATAAGCATCGCCATAACCTACAACCAGAAGACAAATTATCAATATAAATTTTTTCATTATTTTTCCTTTGATTTTACTCTCCTTTAATATATTATAAAAAAAAAATTATTATTTTATTTAAAGGTGGTTATATTATACAATTTTTATCTTAAGGGCACCTTAACTCTAAACATTGTCATATATGGCAGTTTTGTCGGCAGTTTTATGGGGTTTAGGTTGCCACTATGGACACTATGTAACTGCTTTTCATCTTTCGTGATAAGTTTTTTAAATTTTATAAAATATGTCTCACCTTTTTTATATGTCTCGCCTATATCGTTGCTTATTTCGTCTATAGTGCTATGTTTTGGAGCAAATATCTGCAATACATCTTCTGGATATATTTTGTATTTACACATAAAGTGTAGCTCATCTTCTATCACAAAGCCACACACTTCAAAGCCACCTGAACTTAAAGCATAATCATAGTTTTGGTCTGTGTGTTTTTCAAATGGTTTGTGTATCAAATATGCATCGGTAAAACCTCTGTTTTTAGTAGTGTCTAACTCTTTTTGGTATTTTGTTGCTTCAAAACATCCAGCATAAAAATCATCTATAGCCATCTTGTATGCATTTGCGGTCACAGCCACATAATAAGACGATTTGGTTCGTCCTTCTATTTTCAAGCTATCTATTACTCCACTTTTTAGTATCTCATCTATATGAGCGCTTAAGTTCATATCTTTGGCATTGAATATATATGTGCCTATATTTGGTTGTTCTTCAAGACGCAGCAAGGTTCCGTGGTCTTCATTTTTGGCATACAAAGTGTAGTTAAATCTACAATCATTGGCACAACTTCCCCTATTTGGCACTCTACCTAACTGAAGCGAACTTATAAGACACCTACCACTATAAGCAAAGCACATTGATCCATGCACAAATACTTCAATCTCTAATTTTGGCAACTTTTGTTTTATATGTTTGATATCGCTAAGACTTATCTCACGGGCTACTATTATCCTGCTGACACCCATATCGTGATAAACTTTTGCATCAAGATAGTTCATAACATTTGCTTGAGTAGAGAGATGTATAGGTATAGCAGGTGCGAGCTCTTTACACAAAGCCACCACACCGGGAGTCGCTACTATCAAAGCATCTGGCTTGAAAGATGCTATTTTTATGATATGATTTTTCAGAAGCTGTATTTGTGAGTTAAAAGGAAAACCATTTATAGTTACATAGATTTTTTTGCCCTTTTTGTGTGTATAGTCTATAGCCTCTTTGAAGCTCTCATAAGTAAACTCTTTGCCACTTCTTAAGCGAAGCGAAAAGTGACTAACCCCGCCATATACAGCATCGGCTCCATAAGCTAAAGCGATTTTGAGTTTTTCTAAATTGCCAGCTGGACTTAATAGTTCGGCTTTCATGTTATTATTTTGAAAAACTCTGCTCTAGTTTTATCATTTGTTTGAAAAAGACCATTCAATGACGAAGTGATTGTGTTTGATTGTTTTTGCACTCCTCTCATCTCCATACACATATGCCTTGCTTTTATCATCACAGCAACTCCTTTTGGTTTGATTACATCATATATGGTATCGGCTATTTGTTTGGTCAGCTGTTCTTGTATCTGTAGCCGTCTTGCGTATATATCTACTATTCTTGGTATTTTAGACAAACCTACAACCTTGCCATTGGGTATATATGCTATGCTTGCTTTGCCAATAATTGGTAACATATGGTGCTCACACATAGAATAAAACTTGATATTTTTTAAAACAACCATCTGTTGGTTTGTCGTATCAAACAACGCTTTGTTTAAAATCTTTTTTGGATCTATATCGTATCCGCTACACAAAAATTCCCAAGCATTTTGCACTCTTTGTGGTGTATCTTTTAGACCATCTCTGCTAATATCTTCGCCTACATGTTTCAAAATCTCTTCTACTGCTTTTTTCATATTTTTCCTTATTTTATTATTGAACCCAATTCCCAAACTGGCACAAATATAGCTAACATCATAAAAAGCACAAACAACCCTATGATTATTATCAATACCGGCTCTATGACACTTGAAAGAGTGTTTACTTTTTTGTTTAGTTTATCTTCATATAAAAAAGATATCTTGTCTATAGTTTTGTCTATATTTGAGCCTTGCTGTGAAAACCCAACCAATCTACAAACAAATGGTTCAAAAAGTTTTGAATTTTCAAATACTTTATATATAGAGTCGCCTTTTTTTATGTGTGTCATCATCGTTTCAATACGATTTAAAATATAACTATTTGTTGTGGCATCTTTGCTTATATTTAAAGCCGTTTCAAACTTATAAAAAGCTTTCAAAACTGATGATATAGACAAAAATAACCTATACATCTCAAAAGTATATACAATCTCACTAATAAACCACAGCTTAAAAAGCTTGATTTTATCTGTAGCTATTTTGATATTTTTATAGTTATTTCTCGCCGTATCATATATAAGCCACGCAAATATAAAAGTTGCTGATAGCACAATAACGAATGACACAAAATTGTTTTTGAGCTTCAAAAATAGCACGGTAATATATGGCAAATCTTCACCAAATGTAGAAAATATATACTCAAATTTTGGCACAACAACCACAAATAAAAACACAACACTAAATACAAGCACTACAAATAGCATAAAAGGATAAGTAAATTTGGTTTTTATGTTTTGTTTTATTGTTTTTTCTTTAGTTAGAATGTTGTTCAAACTTGATATAATAAGCCCTATATTATCTGCTTTGTTTGCCAATCTCATAAACGATGATATATCGTTGCTTATATTGTATTTGCTATTTTCAAACACACTTGATATATCTTTTCCATCTTCTATATTTTTCAAAAAATCCAAAAGAAATATATTTTCATTTGTATTGGATTTATATGTATCTAACAATAACTTAATAGCTTCGTCTATCTTGATATTTGCTTTTAGTAATATATCTAAATTGTCGATAATATTATCTATATGTTTCACTTTTGTTTTAATTTTAAATAGTTCAAAGCTGTGTAGTTTTTTTATTTTTAAGATATTTTTTGGATATAGCTTGTGTTTTTGTAGTGTGCTTGTATGTTCTGCTTTTAAAGATATCTTTTTTATTTGATTGTTTTGTAGATATGTTATGTTATAGTTATTCAACTATGACACCTTTTTTTATAAGTTCCTGTGTTTTTTGTGTTATTGTTTCATAGCTGTTTTTTAATTTTTTTATTAGTTTTGTTTTTTTATAATTTTTTTCTATGTAGGTTTTAAGTTTGTTGTTTACAAATAAACTTTCACTTATCATAACTCTACCTGCAAATCCAGTCCAATTGCATTTTTCGCAACCTTTTTTTAGACAATACACACATACCTTTTTTGATAGTTTTTGTGATATAATCAATCGTAGTGAGGAGCTTATCATATATGGTTTTGCTTTTAAGTTTATAGCTCTAACTATAGTGTCTATGGCATCGTTTGTGTGCATAGTTGTCAATACGAGATGTCCCGTAAGCGAGGCACTCATAGCTAATTTTAGAGAAATTTCATCTCGTATCTCACCTATCATAATGATATCCGGGTCTTGTCTTAATATATTTCTCAAGATGTTTTCAAAACTTAGATTTATCTCTTCGTTGATTTGTATTTGAACTATATTTTCCATCTTGTATTCTACTGGATCTTCTATTGTGATTATTTTTTTATTCTCTTTGTTTAGATAGTTCAATATAGCATAAAGTGATGTAGTTTTGCCTGACCCAGTAGCACCTGTTATAAATACTAACCCACTTTTTTGATTTAGTGTATGTTTGATTTTGTCTGTATTTTCAAAGCCCAGTTTGTCCAAACTGTATTGTATGTCATTTTGTTTGAGTAAGCGAATGACAATAGACTCACCATAAACATTTGGCACAAACGAACAACGAAAATCATACTTCTTATTTTCAATATTCAAACCAAATGAACCATCTTGTGGTGTTCTGTTTATAGATATATTTAAACCAGCTTTAAGCTTAAGCACCGATGAGGTAGCTTTTATTATTTTGCTATCAAGTCTTATAAAATCCAACAAATCACCATCTACTCTATACCGAAACAAACAACAGTTTTCTTGCGATTGGATGTGTATGTCGCTAGAGTTTTTATCTATACACAACGATATGATATTTAAAATAATTTTTTCTACAAGTTTAGTTTCATTTATTATTTGTTTGTCTAAAAATTTACAGCTATAATCATAAATATCTTGTTTGTATTTTATATCAAGTAGATTTTTTTGGATTTGTGTTTTATCTTGTATTTCAAATTTTATAGGTTTCCTAAAGACATATTGTAGTTTCTCTTTTTGTATTGGCACTACACAAGCTACCAATACAAAAAGATTTTCTTGGTGTATTGGTATTATGTTATTTTGATACAAAAAATTTATATCAAACTTCTTTGATAAACTAAAATTTATTATTTTATCTATTTTCATCTACTATTTTTGCCGTGATTGTTTTGTTGTTTATCACAAACACTACTTCGTTGTTTTTGATATTTATTATTTTATATCCTTTGTATATGCCATCGATTTTATACCAGCTATTTTCAATAAGTGCTTCGTTGTTTATTATAGCTTTGATAATTGGTTTTATATTTAGTTGTTGTTGGACTTTTTGCACTGCTTGGTCTTTATTTAGATATATAAAAAGTATCAACAAAGCAGATATAACAAATACCAAATATCTTTGACTTTGTTGTATATATGGTAGTTCTTTGAAGTTTTTTTTGTGTTTGTTGAATTGGATTTCCAATTCATACATTTGATTATTTGTCATAAATATAGTCTTGTCTATATCTATACCGTGTTGTGATAAATACTCTACAATTGTATCTTTTGTTGTTGAGTTATCTTTTATAAATACAAACTCTATATCGCTTGAGATATACAGCACAAAATACTCATCTGTTTCAAACAGATAGTTTTGTTGTTTGTCATAACTTTTATCTACAAATACTAACCCAAACAAGAGTGGCTCTATGTTTATGTTTGACAAAAGCATATTTTTTGTTTTGTATATTTGATATTGGTTCAAAACTTCACACCAATGATAAAAATATAGGTAATTTTTTTGAATTGTTGTTTGTAGCTTTAAGTTTGTTAAGATGAAGTTTTTTATATTTTTTTTTGGTATTTTCTCATCACAAGTTATAGCAAAAATATCAAAATTTGTTTGTTTAATAAATTTATTGTTAAACATACCCAAACTGTTTTAGGTTTTCTTTGGTTTTCATCCATCCCTTTTTTGCTTCGACTTTTAAATCTAAATAAACTTTTTTTCTGCATAATTTTTCTATCTTTTTTCTAGCACACATACCAACTCTTTTGATAGTAGTAGCCTTTTGTCCTATAAGCATACCTTTTTGCGATGAACTATTTGTTATTATCGATGCTACTATTACTTCTGTATTTTTTTTTGATTTTATTTGTATTATCTTGACATCTGTCTCATATGGTATCTCATCGCTTATATTTTCAAATACCGCTTCTCGTATTAGCTCTTTGTATATCTCTTTCATATTTTGATTTGTCAAAATATCCTCTTCGAAAAGATAAGGGTGATATGGTAAATGTTTTATGACTTCATTTAAAATTATATTTTGTTTTTTGCCCTTTTTTATAGATATCGGCACTATATTTAGATAAGTTTTTTCATATTTTTTATACAGATTTATTTTACCTAAAATTTCTCCAGGTGTTAAAAAATCTGTTTTCGTCAAAATCACTATATGTTTGGTAGCTTTTTTATTTTTTTCTAAAAACTCTTCATAGTTTGATACATCATCAGTAATAGGGCATAAAAAGAGTATCAAATCGCAGTCTCCTATTGCATCCATAGCTTCTTTGAGCATAAATTGATTTAGTAGTTTCTCTCTCTTGTGAAGTCCCGGTGTGTCTACAAATATAATTTGTGATTCTTTTTGTTCGTCTGGCGATTTGTGCATAGCTATCATATTTAGTCGTTTTCTTGTAGCATTTGCCTTGTGTGAAACTAAAGCAATTTTCTCACCTATTAGCCAATTTAGCAGCGAGCTCTTGCCAGCATTTGGGCGACCAACTACTGCTACAAAACCACATTTGGTGTTTGTGTTATTTTGTTTTTTTGGCATATTTTTTGTTTTTCGGACTATTTTTTATGTATTCTTTTGTTTTTTCTAAACTCATATTTCCAAGCTCTTTTGCGGTTAATGTTTTAGGTAATTTATAGTTTTTATTTTTATGTTTGATATAAAATCCATATTTGCCATTTAGTATTTTTATATCTTCATCTACAAACTCTTTGACCAAAGCTTGGGCTTTTGCTTTGTCTTGCTCTACTATAATTTGCTTTGCTTTGTCTAACGATATAGTATATGGGTCTTCATCTTTTATATTGTAGTAGTTTGAGCCTACTTGAACATATGGTCCAAATCTACCTATATTTACTTTGATATCTTTATCGTTGGTATCCACACCTAAAGTTCGTGGTAGTTGTAGTAGCAATAATGCTTGCGATAGGTTTATCTTGTCTACCGAAAACTCTTTTGGTATTGAAGCAAACTTTGGTTTAAGTTCTTTGCCTTCTTTATCCTTGTCGTCTTTGGTTCCTAATTGAACATAAGGACCATATCTGCCTACACTTGCCGATATCGGTTTGCCTGTTTTTGGGTCATCACCCAATACTCGACTGTCGTTAAATTTTGCTCGTGGAGCATTTTGTTCTTTGTCTTCAACATTTTTGATAAATGGTTCATAAAAATCTCTAAGAACATCTTGCCACGATATCTTGCCATTTGCTATCTTATCAAAATTCTCTTCTACTTTTGCTGTAAATCCAGTGTCAACAATATCAGCAAAGTGCTCTACTAAAAAGCTATCTACTATCTCGCCAATTGGAGCTGGTTTTAGTTTTTTATCGTCTGTTTTTATCACATACTCTCTTTGTTGTATCGTAGATATCGTTGGAGCATATGTAGATGGACGACCGATACCTAAAGCTTCGAGTTTTTTGACCAAACTAGCTTCTGTGTATCTGCTTGGTGGTTTTGTCCATTTTTGTATTGTTTGTATGTTTTTGCAACTTAACTCTTGTGCTGTTTTAACTTCAGGCAAAAATATATCAGCAGTAGCTTGAGTTTTATCAAACATATAAACAGCCATAAACCCATCAAATATAATTTTTTTGCCTTTTGCTTGAAACTCAAGCTCACCCTTTTTGCCAGCAGATATTTTATATGTCGTGTTTGCTATGGTTGCTTCTTTCATCTGTGTTGCTATTGTTCGTTTCCATATCAAACTATATAACCTAAACTCATTTGCATCAAGATAAGTTTTGATATCTTTTGGCATAAGAGCCATATCAACTGGTCTTATAGCTTCGTGTGCTTCTTGGGCGCCTTTTGTTTTAGCTTTATAAATTCTCGGTGTTTTTATGTTGTATTTTTCACCAAAAACTTGATTTATAACTTTGTTTGCCATAGTTATAGCTGTATTTGATAAGCTTACACTATCGGTTCGCATATAAGTTATGAGGCCGCCTGTGTGGTTTGGTATATTTATACTTCCTTCATATAGTTTTTGAGATATCACCATAGTTTGTTTGACAGAAAATCCCAGTTTTGTGCTGGCATCTTGTTGTAGTGTAGAGGTTGTATATGGCGCACTTGCATAACTTTTTATATCTTTTTGTTCTATATTTTCAAGTTTATATTTGCCTTCTTCGCATGATTGTTTTATGTTTTGTGCTTGTTTTTTGTTTGTGATTTTTTGAGTTTTGCCATCTACTTTTGATAGTATTGCTTCAAATGTTGGGTCCATAAAACAAGCAGTTATAGTCCAAAACTCTTCAGGCTCAAATGCTCTTATCTCGTTTTCTTTATCTACTATTATACGCACAGCAACACTTTGAACTCTACCAGCACTCAAACCATATCGCACTTTTTTCCATATGAGAGGTGAGAGTTTATAACCTACTGCTCTATCTAGTATTCGTCTGGCTTGCTGGGCGTCAACTAAATCTTGGTTTATATCTCTTGGATTTTTTATAGCGTTTAGTATGGCTGGTTTGGTTATCTCGTGAAATACTATCCGTTTGATAGGGTTTTTTTCACACTTCAAAGCTGGTATCAAGTGCCAAGCGATCGCTTCGCCTTCTCTGTCTTCATCGGCTGCTAAGTATATGATAGTATCTTTAGTGATTTGCGATTTGAGCTCTTTGATTATCTTTGTTTTGTCTTTTGATATTTGATATTTGGGTTTAAAATTATCAAGAGGATCAAAACCCAAAGTAGATTTTGGTAGATCACGAACATGACCCATAGAGGCTAAAACTATATAATCTTTGGACAAAAATTTTGATATAGTTCTTGCTTTTGCTGGCGATTCTACTATAACTAAATTTTTCAACTATATGCCCTTTTTGCTTATTGTATCAAAATATGATAAAATAAGCCAAAAATCAAAAGCTAAATATATCTATACAACCATTTTTTTGACTAAGTTTCCACGAAGATAAGTCAGTGATACCACGACTTATGTTTAATTTATAAGTGCGTTTTTGCCACTTTTTAGTAGGGTTAAATTGCCAAAATCTATTGTTTTTTTTCACACTCCAATAACCTTGCATATCTATTTTTGCATTTTTGTGTATCATCCAATAATCCATAGGCTCGCTAAATTTTAGCTTTAGTGGTTCAAAGCTTTCTTTTTTTGGAGTGGTTATATCTACTTTTTTTATACAAGACCTGGTCATATCTCTTGAAGAAGCTTTAAAACTATATTCAAATGGTCTCATAGCTCTTCCATAAATATCTTTCAAGTTGTTGTTTAGAACTATTTTGTATTGTTTATCCTCATAAAATGCCGGCTGTTTGCCATGGGATGGATTTTTGCCACCATGCAACACACCGCTTGGATGAATTATGATAGATAGTCTAGTGCCATCACGACTCCATTTTAATCGTTTTTCACCTGCCATTATCTCTTTTTGGTTGTGATAAACTTTGATAAATTTATCAGCTGGCACACTTGGCAACATAGGCACCGAAAATACAAAATGAAAAAACTTGATATTCATAGGAACTGTTTTTCCTTGGGGATAAAAATTTTGTACCCGCGGCATAGTAAAAGGCGCATCAAGAGCTTTGGCTTGAAAGAATTTTTGATAAGTTTTGGTGCTATTTTTGTATATGGCTACAAATTTAAAATCTTCATCTAAATAATTTGACGGCGTGAATATAAGTTGTGGGTTATCTTGTGATATATCTATCTTGATGTTGCCCGATAGATCAAACTTGG
>QMKX01000032.1 GCA_003643835.1 Campylobacterota bacterium | reverse complement strand
TTTTTGAACCAACACATTGCCAGGGCTTAAATCAAGATGCAAAATATTTTTTTGGTGTAGCTTATGGACAAACGAAGCAAACAACTTAAGCAGATTGTTTTTATCTTCAAAAATATTATTGTGAAGTGGCGCATGCATAGTCCAATTGTATTTAAAACTTTCTGCTACAAAATAGCTACTACTTATAAGTCCAAATTTTTTGAACTCAATATAACCTATAGCTTTTGGGGTATGATTGCCTACTTTTATGCTGTTTTGATAAGATTTTTGGGCTTTTGAGTTACTAAAAAATGTATATTTTATTTTATTTAAAATAGCTGGAATTTTAAACGACTTTACCACTAACTCTTTGTTTTGATAGTTTATAATTTTTATACTATTTCTTGCTTGGTGTAATATATCGTTTGATTTGTCAAAATATGTTTTGATATTTTTAACTAAATTTTCATAGTCTTGATTTATAACTTCCAAACTCATATATTTTGTGTCGATTGTTTTTTATTCATAACAACAACTATATCATATTTAACTTAATAATACATATCAATATGTATATTTTATGTGTTTTAAAGTGTTTTAAGAAAAACTAGATATAATATCAAAAAAAATTGAGGAACTATATGATAACATGGATGCAAAGACACAAAAAGTGGTTAGTAGTGACTATATGGATAAGCACGATAGCTTTTGTGGGAGCTGGATTTGTAGGTTGGGGTTCATATAACTATGGCAAAACTGGCGGTGATATGGCAAAAGTAGGCGATGTAACTATCAGCTACAAAGATGTAAATGACCAATACAATAGGTTGTATTCACAATATAGCGAGACATTTGGCGAACAGTTCAACCAAGAAGTAGCAAAAAAACTTGATCTTGAAACTGTAGCATTTGACAGCACAGTAAGTAGTGCTTTGGTTATGAACTATGCTCGCGACTTAGGGCTTATTGTCACAGACAAAGAGGTCTCACAAGAACTTGTGAGATACGATGCATTTTTAAAAGATGGTAAGTTTGACAAAGATATATATATAAAAGTATTATCGCAAAATCACAACAGCCCAAAAGAGTTTGAAAATAGACTCAAAAAAGATATTTTGATAGGAAAAGTTCAAGACATATTTAGAAAATTTACAAAAAATAGCGACAACGAAATAGAAAACATAAGCAAGATATTTGCTATAAAAGATGACTTGGATATACAAATAATAAAAGCAAACGATATAATAGTGGACAAAAATGACAAAAAACTCAAAGAGTATTGGGAAAAAAATAAAAATCTTTATTTGTCAAACACACAATATAAAACTAACATAAGTGAAATAGCTATCAAAGATGGAGATGAAAAAAAAGCAAAAACACAAGCACTCAAACTATTTATAGACCTCAAAAAATCAAAAAAAAGATTTGACAAAACTACTACTATAGACATAAATAACTTGGGTTTAAACCAAGATGATATAAACGATATACAAAAAGCAGAAAAAAATAAGGTCCTAAAACCAATACAAAGTGGCGATAAATTTATAATACTTCAAATAATTGAAACAATCAAGCCAAAACCATTGCCGTTTTTAGATATAGTAGATGAAGTTGCCTTGTCATATAAAATCCAAGTGCTACTCAAACAAAAAGCACAAAAAGCTTTGGAAAATTTTCAAGGGGTAAATATAGGAACGATTGATATGAGCAAGTTTAAACAAATAGATGGCTTGACCAAAGAACAAAGCCAAACATTTTATAACCAACTATTCTCAAGACAAGATAAAAAAGGTATCATAGCTATACAAGACAAAAACATAGTATACAATATCAAAAAAAGTGAGTTTGGTGAAGTGGGTTCAAAAGAAACAAAAGATATAGTATCAAAAAGAATTGATACTATAAAAATAAACCTACTTATGTCAAAATTGCTCGAAAATCTTAAAAATAGATATGATGTTGTCAGGTATTAAAAGGAACTAAAGTGAATATACCAAAACTATCTATTGATATTGGCTCTTCAACTATCAACACTATTATTGCTACTACAGATGATAGTGGAGATATTAAGGTATTAGGACGGGGTGTAGCACAAACACAAGGTATCAAAAATGGTGAAGTAGTCAATATTGACTATTTAAGCGAGTCTATAAATTCTGCAGTAAGAGGCGCAAAAGCCAAAACAAATGAAAAGATAGATAAAGCTGTAGTATCGGTGTCTGGTTCATATATAAAAACTATGCGAGGGAGTGGCACTATCATAGTCCAGACAGGGCAAGTAAACAATAAAGATATCAAAAAAGTATTAGATGTAGCTCACCACAATGCAAACATAATACCAGAATATGTGATGATACATCTACTACCGATACGCTACAAAATTGATGATATAGAGATGGAAACACCCCTAAATATGACAGGATCTCGGCTTGAAGTTGATGCAAGCATAATAGTAGCAAAAAAATCTGTTTTGATGAATATTGAAAACTCTTTAAAAAATTGTGGTTTGTCTGTAGAAAATTATGTATTGTCAAGCTATGCTTCAAGTTTGTCATCTGCAACAAAAGAACAAAAATCAAATGGTTGCTGTCTTATAGATATAGGTGCGGGGTCTATTGATATGGTGATAATACACAATAATGCTGTGTTATATAATATGTTTTTGCCTATAGGTTCAAACCATATCACAACAGATTTAAGCGAGATGCTAAATACTCACCAAGTAGCTGCCGAGATGGTCAAAAATCAATATGCTACACTACTGCCTTATGATGAAGATAGCAATATAAAGGATGGAGAGATAGAGATACCGGGTTCAAAAACCAGTGACGAGTCACATACGGTGACAAAAAAACACATACAGATGATAGTGCACGCAAGAGTTGAAGAGATGCTGATATTAGCAAAACAACAAATAAGCAAAAGCGAGATGGGAAGATATATAAAATCTGGTATTGTCCTCTCTGGTGGTATTTGCAAAATAGAAGGTATCGTTAACTTTGCAAAAAAGGTATTTGAGTTATACGATGTGAATGTTGGCAAAACAAATAAAATTATTGACAATGAATTTATAGACTTTAACGATAGTGCAAATGCTACATTGATAGGATTGCTTTATTATAGTTTAAATAAAACATACATATTTGAGCTTGATTCAAAAAAAGAGCTAAAATCAAACTCTGGCAAGACAGATAAACTTGAGATGCAAAAAATACAAAAATTGGAAAATGTAAACTTATCAAAATCTAACAACCACGGTGATATAAGCATCAAAAACAAACCAAAAAATGACAAACTAACTAATAAATTTAAATCTGTAGTAAAAGGGTGGTGGTAGATGAATAGTCTATTTGATACAAAGCATATAAAAGAGAGTTTACCTTCAGATAAACTCGAAGGTAATTTTGCAAAAATTTCTGCTATTGGTGTAGGTGGTGGTGGATGCAATATGATAAACCATATGATAGACCAAGGCATAGAAAAAATAGACTTAGTTGTTGCAAATACTGACCAACAAGTGCTTGATATATCTAAAGCACCAAAAACCATACAATTAGGTCGCGAACTTACTAAAGGTTTAGGTGCTGGCATGGACCCCGACAAGGGTAGAGATAGTGCTTTGGAAGCATATCAAGAGTTGCTGGAACTGTTTAAAGATGCAGGTATTGTGTTTGTGGCAGCTGGATTGGGAGGTGGCACTGGCACAGGTGCTGCACCAATTGTAGCAAAAGCAGCTAAAGAGTCAGGAGCTTTGACTGTATCTGTGATAACCAAACCTTTTAGCTGGGAAGGTAAAAAAAGAGCCACTATAGCAAATGTAGGATTAGAAGAGCTTAAAGAGGTGAGCGATTCTATAATCATCGTGCCAAACGAAAGGTTGCTTGAGATAGTAGATGATAATATTGGTTTCAAAGATGCGTTTAAAGTGGTTGATGATGTTTTATATCAAGCTGTAAACGGTATGAGTGAAGTTATTTTGAACCACGGCAATGGCGATATCAATACTGATTTTGCGGATGTTCAGAGAATTATGAAACATAAAGGTATGGCACTTATGGGTATAGGGAAAGCAAAAGGTGAAGATGCCGTGATGAACGCCTTGCAAGATGCCATAAACTCACCTTTGTTGGATAAAATATCACTCTCTGGTGCGAAAGGTATCGTGATACATTTTCATATGCACCCAACAGTGCCCATGCAAGAGATAGGACGAGTTATGAAGCAGCTTGACGACTCGCTTGATAATGATACCGAATTGATATTCGGCACCACTACAGACGAAGAACTAAATGGCAAAGAGATAAAAATTACAATCGTAGCAACAGGGTTTGACAACAACCCAAACCAAAATTTAAATACACAATCAACCACAGCAGACGAACCAAAATTGGAACAAACAAACAAAAATTACTACTCAATACCACCACTTATGAGAGACTACAATATAAAATATCATTTATAACAACAATGTTAAGACGATAACTTAAAGTGCTACAAAAAGGCGATATCCAAGCACAATTGTATTTTTTGTTTAAATCAAAATCAACTTGCGATACTATCGTAGTAGCAAATGATACAGAGGCTACAAGAGCAAAAGATATTTGTGGTTTTTGTGGTTTTGACACATATGTTTTGCCAGATTTTAGAGCACACTTTATGGAAGATCTGCTGTCATATACTGTTGAGATACAAGCTATTTGCGATACTCTTAAAAAATTTCACCAAAATAAAAACAGAAATAAAATACTCATATCGCCTATTTGCACTATATCATATAAACTTCCTTCTATTGAGTGTTTTAGTGATATAAAATTGGAGTTTGGTCAAACAATAAATATAGAAAAACTCAAAAACAACTTATATAACTGGGCATACTATTTTGTTGACATAGTCAGCACTCAAGGTGAAGTATCTATACGAGGCGATATAATCGACATCATGGGATTATCAAAAAACTCTAGTTATCGTATATCGTTGTTTGGCGATGAGATAGAGAGTATTAGGTATTTTGATATAGAAAATCAAAGATCCTACAAAGATGAGATAGAACACATAAAAATATCTCCTGCTTTTTTGAGTTTAAACGATATTCAATTTGAAAATATTATGAAAAAAATAAACAACGACCAAAATACAAGCTTCACAAAAGATATACACTCTTTTGGGTTTTGGTATCTTGATGAACTATCTACTACTTATATCACCGACAATACACATATAAGCGCCAGTGCGATAGAGTATATAGATGAAATGTATGAAACATATACAAAAAAAATAAAAAAAGATATTTTTCTATCTTTGCCCTGTCTAATACAAGATACGAATATAAAATCTATAACTTACAACAACATAGATGAGCTTTTGCAGCTTCATAATAAAAAAAATATAACGATTGTTTCAAACAACCAAGCTAAACTTGAAAGATACAAACTAACCAACCGTGACTTTAATTATATTTTCAAACCATATATCATAAACTTGCTTTGTAGGGATGAGTTGATAATATCATTAAATCAAAAACACAAACAAAAAAAGCAACAAAAATCAACCATAATACTCGATGAGTTAAAGCCCGGAGAATTAGTAGTGCACGAAATCCATGGTATAGGTAGATTTGACAAAATTGACACGATAAAAGAGTTGGGTGCTAAACAAGACTACTTATCAATCACATACCAAAACAACGATATACTTCTCGTGCCGGTTGAAAATATAAACGTGGTAGATAGATACATAACAAACAGCAACGATATGGGAATTCTTGATAGGCTTGGGAAAAAAAGTTTTGATAAACTTAAACAAAAAGTTAGAGAAAAACTATTTGACATAGCAAACGAGATAATAAAAACAGCAGCAATTCGTGAGATGACAAAAGGTTTATATATAGACACAAGTGGAGTTGAACTTAAAAAATTTCAAAACTTATCAAATTTTGAATATACACAAGGACAAATAGATGCTATAAATGACATATTTGCCGATATGTCAAGCTACAAAGTTATGGATAGAGTTTTAAGCGGAGATGTAGGATTTGGCAAAACTGAAGTAGCTATCAATGCCATGGTTGCTTGTGCTATAAATGGTTATCAAAGCATACTTATATCTCCTACTACGATATTAAGCTCACAACACTATAAAACATTTGAACAAAGGTTTCAAACAGAAGGTTTCAAAATAGCAAGATTGGATGGCAAATCAACAACAAAACAAAAAAGTATCGTCAAACAAAATTTAATAGATGGCAAACTTGACATGGTAGTTGGAACCCACTCTTTGTTAAATGCAAAGTTCAAGAACTTAAGTCTTGTTGTGCTTGATGAAGAGCATAAGTTTGGTGTCAAACAAAAAGAAAAGCTAAAACTCTTGGGGCAAAATATCCACATATTAAGTATGAGCGCAACTGCTATTCCTAGAACTTTAAATCAAGCCTTATCAAAAATCAAAACCATAAGCACTCTACCGCTACCACCAAAAGACAGGCTACCGGTGAGAACATATGTCAAAGAGTTTGATGACAAAGCGATAAAAGAGATTGTTTTAAGAGAGAAAAGACGAGCGGGTCAGGTGTTTTATATATATAACAATATCAAAACTATAAACTTCAAAAAAAGATATTTAGAAGAGTTGATACCGGATATAAAAGTGCAAGTGATACACTCAAAAGTGCCACAAAACCAAGCTCAAAAGATACTTGAGGATTTTATTGATGGTAAATTTGATATACTTCTTGGCACAACAATTGTAGAATCAGGTCTTCACATACCAAACGCAAACAGCATAATAGTAGACGCAGCAGATAGATTTGGCATAGCAGATCTACATCAACTAAGAGGTAGAGTTGGAAGAAGCGACAAAGAGGGGTTTTGTTATTTTTTCATACAAAACAAAGACGAGATTACAAATGATGCGACAAAAAGACTATCAGCCTTGCAAAGTAGTTCTTATCTTGGAAGTGGACGAGATTTAGCATATCATGATTTGCAAATAAGAGGCGGTGGCAATATCATAGGCACAGCACAAAGCGGTCATATAAAACATATAGGGTATTCGCTTTATCTTAAGATGTTAGAGAGTGTTTTAAGTAGTTTGACTACTCAGGATTATCAAACAAAACAGAACAAAACAATAAACATAAAACTAAATATAAGTGCTTATATATCAGGTGATACTATAAGCAGTGACAAAGTGCGACTTGAGTTGTATAGACGACTTGGTAGGTGTGATGATATTACGCAGGTTTATGATATATTTGAAGAGATAGAGGATAGATTTGGCAAAGTAGATATATATACAAAACAGTTTATAGATCTCATAATTTTAAAAATAAAATCAAGAAATAAAAATATCAAGAAAATTATAAACTACGAAAATAATATCACTGTGGTTTACAACAACGACAAACAGATAAAATTTGAGAGCAAAAGCAAAGATGATGAAGATATTATAAATAGTATTTTTGAATATTTATCAGCTTGAACTCTCTCAAAATCCATGCAATGTATCTGATTTTGTTTCTTGTGATACATCCATTTGTCCTTCAAATTCACTGATTGTAGGCTGTGAACCATGATATATATCAACAAATTTTGTTTTATTTTTTTGAAATGTTAGTTTGACTGTGCCTATTGGGCCGTTTCTTTGTTTGCCTATTATTATCTCTGTTTCTTCTTCTTCTTTGCCTTTAAATTTACTTGTATATACCAAATCTTTGTCTTTGGCTGCTTTCTCTTTTCGTTTCTCTTCTCGTTCTTGATAAACATCATCTCTATATACAAACATAATTATATCAGCATCTTGTTCTATAGCGCCAGATTCTCTCAAATCGCTTAACATTGGACGCTTGTCTGGTCTGCTTTCTAATCCTCTATTTAGTTGTGAAAGTGCTACTATAGGTATGTTTAACTCACGCGACAACATCTTCAAGCCACGACTTATCTCGCTTATTTCAAGGTGTCTGTCTTTAGTAGAAGTGCCTTGCATAAGCTGTAGATAATCTATCATCACTATAGATATATTGTTCTCTTTGTTTTGTGCTATTTTTCGCACTCTTGCTCTTAATTGATTTATATTTAAGCTACCACTATCGTCTAACCAAAGTTTCATCTGGTTTAACTCATCGGTTGCTTTACTCAACACTGTTAATTGTTTGTCATTTAATTTGCCCATTCTTAAGTCTTGAAGTGGTATAGATGTTTTGATACTAATCATTCTTAAGAGCAATTGATGGCTTGGCATCTCAAGTGAAAATGCAACAACACCCTTGCCTGCTTCTATATTTTTAAGTAGCATATTTAACATCAAAGCAGTTTTGCCCATGGATGGTCTGGCTGCTATTATCACCAAATCGCCATCACCAAAACCTGTAGTTATTTTATCTAAATCAATAAACCCTGTTGTTTGTCCTATAAGATAACTATCACCTTTGCTTTTCATAAGTTTTATATGTTCTAATGTTTCTTGCACAACTTGTGGCATATCTTTTATGTCCACAGAAGCAGAATCAGTGCTGATATTATAAAGATGGTTTTGAATTATATCTAACGATTGCACTGCTTTGTTGTTTTCATTTTCTACCTCTTTTTGTATCAGGTTTGCCAAAGTTGCTAACTCTCTTTTGACTGAACTATCTTTTATTTGAGCTATATAGGCACCTATATTTGATATTGGGTTTGTAGACATTATCTCCAGTAGCACCTCATCGTCTATATCATTTTTGTTTGCTTTTTGACGAATAAAATCTTCATCTATAGGTAAATCTTCATTGTGAAGTTTTTGCATGATATCAAATATTTGGCAATGTGCTGGAAAATAAAAATCATTTGTTTTTAAAACTCCTAAAATATCTTCTATGATATTTGGGTCAAAAACTATAGAACTTAAGACAGCTCGTTCTATATTTAGTTTATAAACTGCGTCCATTATGATACTAACGAGCAGTTTGTATATATACCGTTTGCTATATCCAACAAGTTGCCTTTTTTGCTCATATTTGCTACTGCTATTGGTATTTTATTGTCTTTTGCTAAGGCTATTGATGTATCGTCCATGACTTTTATGTGATCTTTTAGGGCTTCGTCGTAGCTTATATTGTCTAATTTTATGGCATTGTTATGTTTTATCGGGTCTTTGTCAAATACTCCATCTACTTTGGTAGCTTTTATAAGTATCTGTGCTTCTATTTCACTTGCTCGCAAAGTTGCTGCTGTGTCTGTCGTGAAAAATGGATTACCAGTGCCTGAACTAAATATCACAACACGACCTTTTTCGAGGTGCCTTATCGCTCTTCGCACTATAAATGGCTCTGATATTTGCTCCATTTTTATAGCTGTCTGATGTCTTGCATGAACTCCTATATGCTCTAACGACTCCATGATAGCTATGCCATTGATAGTTGTAGCCAACATACCCATATAGTCTCCGCTAGTTCGACGAATCACACCGTCTTTGGCAGCAGTTACACCTCTTATTATGTTTCCGCCGCCTATGACTATGCCTACTTCAATATCATGATCTACAAGAAGTTTTATCTCTCTGGCTATATAATCCAATATCTTTGTATCTATGCCGCTACCGTTTTCACCTGCTAGTGCTTCTCCTGAAAACTTTACCAATATTCTTTTTTTCATATTCGCTCCTTGATTTTGTTTGTTTTCAATTTTATATTGCCTTTAGATTTGATAATTTGGTGCTTCATTTGTGATAGTCACATCATGAACATGAGACTCTCTAAGGCCAGCAGATGTTATCTCCACAAATATAGCATTGTTTTGAAAAGTAGATATATCCTTTGCTCCTAAATACCCCATAGATGCACGAACTCCACCAACAAACTGATGAATAATCTCTGCTATTGAACCTTTGTATGGCACCATACCTTCTATACCTTCTGGCACCAATTTATCTGCAGCCGTGCCCTCTTGAAAATACCTATCGGTGCTACCGACACTCATAGCACCTAAACTACCCATACCTCTGTAGCTTTTAAATTTTCTACCATGTGAGAGTATCATCTCTCCGGGTGCTTCGTCGGTGCCTGCAAGTGCACTTCCCATCATCACGCAGTTTGCTCCAGCTGCTATCGCTTTAGCTACATCTCCACTATATTTTATACCACCATCTGCTATTATTGGTATATTATGTTTGCTTGCCTCTTGGCTACACTCATCTATAGCTGTTATTTGTGGCACTCCAACTCCAGCAACTATTCTAGTAGTGCATATACTTCCAGGTCCTATACCTACTTTTATAGCATCTGCTCCTGCTTCTATCAAATCTTTTGTAGCTTTGGCAGTTGCTACATTGCCTACTATTATATCTATGTTCAACTCTTTTTTTATCATTTTGACTGTGTTTAAAATACCAACACTATGACCATGAGCTGAGTCTATCGTCAACACATCAACACCAGCTTCACATAAAGCTTTTGCTCTATCTATTTGCCCTACGCCTATAGCAGCTCCTACAAGTAAGCTTCCGCTACTATCTTTTAGGGCATTTGGGTGCATCATTGTTTTGTTTATGTCTCTTATTGTTATGAGGCCTTTTAGTATGTTGCTTTTGTCTACTATTGGAAGTTTTTCTATTTTGTGTTTGTGGATTATGTCTATAGCTTTGTCTGGAGTTGTTTGTTCATCTCCTACAATTAAAGGCATAGAGGTCATAACATCTTTGGCTTTTTTTTCAAAATTTTTTACAAATCTCATATCTCTGTTTGTCAAAATACCTAACAATTTTTTGTTTTCATCTACTACTGGAACTCCTGATATCTTGTATCTTGTCATCAAGTTTTTTATCTCCAACAATGTCTGGTCTGGGCTAGCTACCACAGGGTCTGCGATGATACCTGTCTCGCTTCTTTTTACTTTTTGCACTTGTCGGCATTGTGATTTGATATCCATATTTTTATGTATTATACCTATGGCTCCTACTCTTGCCATAGCGATAGCTGACTTATATTCTGTAACTGTGTCCATGGCGGCACTTACAAATGGTATATTTAAATTTATATTTTTAGTAAGTTTTGCACAAAGAGATACATCTTTTGGCAAAATTTCTGATTTTGCAGGCACCAACAACACATCTTCAAATGTCAAAGCTCGTTTAGTTATGTTCATATATCTCTCCTATTCTACAGTTACACTTTTTGCTAAGTTTCGTGGCATATCTACGTCGTTGCCAACTCTTATAGATAACTCCATACTAAATATCTGCAAAACTACAAGCATAGAAAAAAACTCATGCATATAATGCTCGCCTGCTTTAGTTTGTATAAAATCATCAGCCAATTCAAATGTTTGTGGCGACAAGGCTAACACCACACTATCGCGGGCTATAAGCTCTTGGACATTTGAGCGAACTTTATCTGCCAATAAACTTTGAGGCATAAGTGCAATTGTAAACAGTTTTTCATCTGCCAATGCTATGGGGCCATGTTTCATCTCACCTGCTGGGTAACCTTGTGCATGGATATAGCTTATCTCTTTGAGTTTCAAAGCACCTTCTAAACTAAGAGGATAAAATATATCTCTCCCTATGAAAAAAAATCCATGTCCGTGTAGATATCGTTTGCTGAGCCGTTGACATTTTTGGTGCATTTTGTCATCTACGAGCAAATATTTTGGAGTTTGTTTTAGAGCTTTTAGTTCATTTTTTAGTGTGGTTTTGTTGATTGTATTTTTTGTTTTGCCTATATATAAACTCATCATCCATAAAACTACAACTTGTGTAGAAAATGCTTTGGTGCTAGCAACTGCTTTTTCTATGCCTGCTCGCAATAGTATTGTTTTGTCAGCAAACCTAGTCATAGATGAGTTGTCAACATTGCAAATACATAAAGTAGTAAGCCCTGCTTTTTTTGCCATCTTAAGTGCTTCCAAAGTATCTGCTGTCTCACCACTTTGGCTGATAGCTATAAACAAACTACTCTTTTGAAGTAGTGGTTGTTTGTATCGAAACTCGCTTGCTACTTCTATGCTAATAGGTATTTTTGCCAATCGTTCAAACAGATACTGACCAGTAAGTGCAGCATGATAGCTCGTGCCGCAAGCACATATTTGAATATGATTTATGTTTTCAAAAAAGTTTTCATCTATCTCGTCAAATACTATTTTTTCATCGCTTATTCGTCCCATCATGGTATCTGCTATCACATCACTTTGCTCATAAGTCTCTTTCTCCATAAAAAATCTATATCCATCTTTTTGGGCACTAAGTTTTGAGGTGGGTAGCTCTTGCCACTTTATATTTTTTATCTTGTTTGATCCACTATTTTCAAAAAATTCAATATTTTGCTGATTTATAACTCCGCTTGTGCCATCTTCCAAGTGAGTAACTTTGGTGGCTACTCCTATAAGTGGAGTTTCTGATGACGCTATAAAAAACTCTTTGTCTTTTGATTTAGCTATAGCAAGTGGCGAGCCGTGCTTTATGAAAAATATATTCGTAGGTGCTACTTTTGATATCAACAATATAGAGTATGCTCCTTTTAGTCTTGTTATGGTTTTGTCAAAAGCATCTTTGGCTACTTGGAGTTTGTCAAAATAATACTCAAACATATGCACTACAACTTCAGTATCAGTTTGCGATACAAAAGTTTTGCCACAACTTACAAGCTCATCTTTTAACTCTTTGTAGTTTTCTATTATGCCGTTGTGAACCACATAAGAATAATCACCTATGTGCGGATGAGCATTTAATTCAGTTGGTTTGCCATGTGTTGCCCACCTTGTGTGTCCTATACCCAAGGCACTATTATATGATTTATCATCTTTGGTCTGTGCCATTTTTGCTTCAAGATTTTTTATCTTGCCTACTGCTTTATATTCGCTAAAATCGCCGTCTTTTATAGTTGCAATTCCAGCACTATCATAACCTCTATACTCAAGCTCTTTTAAGCCATCTATAAGTATACCATCTATATCTTTTTTGCCGATATACCCAACTATGCCACACATAAAAACTCCTTAAAAATTGTCATCAACTATTTGACAAATTGTATGGCCTATTAGTATATGCATCTCTTGTATTCTTGGAGTGTTTGATGATGGAATGACAAAATTTATATCGCAAAACTCGCCAACTGCCCCTCCGTTGTTGCCACTAAGTGCTATACAAACACAACCTATACTTTTAGCTTGCTTAAAAGCGTTTATTATATTTTGGCTATTGCCACTGGTGCTTATACCAAAAAGCACATCGCCATCTCTCGCTACTGCTTGAATTTGTCTGGCAAACACCTCATCATATCCAAAGTCATTAGCTATAGCACTCAAAGCAGATGTATCAGTTGTCAAAGCTATACCACACAAAGCCTTGCGATTTGTTTTGTAGCGTCCTGTTAGTTCAGCTGCTATATGTTGGGCGTCTGCTGCACTTCCTCCGTTGCCACAAAATAAAATTTTATTGTCGTTTTTTAATGCATTTACTACAATTTGTGCTATATTTTCTATATCTTCATATGGCATATCTATCAATTTTTGCATGGTTTTCAAGTGGCTGTTAAACTCTTTTTGGATTGTTTTTTTCATGACCTATTGTATCATTTTAATATAAAATTTAAAAGATATTTGACCATTTTTACTATTTTGTAAGTTTAATATGATATTATAACTCACTTTTAAAGCGAGTGTGGCGGAATAGGTAGACGCGTTGGACTTAAAATCCAATTCCAGTTTTGGAGTGCCGGTTCAATTCCGGCCATTCGCACCATAAGTGTGGAGGGTTGACAGAGTTGGTCGAATGTACCGGTTTTGAAAACCGGCGAGGTGCAAGCCTCCGGGGGTTCGAATCCCTTACCCTCTTCCATACTATTACTTTCCCCTATTATTATTTTATTTATTTAAGGATTTTTATGAAAAAACAGTTTTATATGTTTATATTTATGTTTTTGTTTCTTGCTATTGGTATGCACTTTAAACAATGGACGAGCCACCCCATAGAGCATATGATGAATATATCACAAGGTGGAGCATTTGGCATACCTGGTATCATCCATCCACTTGTGTTTACTATTTTGGGTTATATAGTTTTATTGGGACTTATAAAACTATTTAATATGATATTTAAGTAGGATGAGTATGGATAAAAAAGCATTTATAACACAATTAGGCTACGATACAAATGAACACATAATACAACAAATGAACAGTATCTTAAACAAAAACGGCAACATAACAAAACTTTTCAATCATCTAATAACTTTGCA
>QMKX01000031.1 GCA_003643835.1 Campylobacterota bacterium | reverse complement strand
GATAGCACGAGTGAGACAACAAATGTGACAACCCATGAGCAGACACTGCGAACACTCGTTAGGGAGCAAGGGCGGACTAGTTCGCCCAAGCGATAGCACGAGTGAGACAACAAATGTGACAACAATAAACAACAAGGAGACAAATATGTTACAAACATTTCAAGTAGAAAATATCAAGTGTAGTGGCTGTGCGAACACAGTCAAAACTAAACTCAAAGAGCAATTCGATGTCATAGAGGTGGATTTAGAAAAAACTCCACGAGAGATAACTTTAGATATAGAGGACAAGGATATAGACACCCTCAAACTTCGTATGAAAAGTTTGGGTTATCCGTTTTGCAGTGAGACTCTTAACACTATAGATACTTTTAGCACCAAAGCCAAAAGCTTCGTATCGTGTGCTATAGGCAAGATGGATGCAAAAAACTAAAAATACCACAAGTATGATAAATAGCACGACACAGCTGATATACAAACAATACTACACGAGACTATTTTCTTTTATAAATTCAAAGGTTCGCAATACAGAAGATACAAAAGATATACTTTCTGAAGTATTTATAAAAATACACAAAAATATAGACAAGCTTGGTTCACATGAAAAATTAACATCTTGGATATTTACTATCACTAGAAATACTATTGTAGATTTTTATAGAAAAGATCTCAAACACAAGACAACATACAGTTTGACGAAAAGTGGGTTTTCAAAGAAAAAGAGATATCAAACACTATAAGTGAGCTATCATATTGTGTAGAGCCGCTTATCAACTCACTAAGTTCAAAATACAAAGATATTTTGTATCTATCTATCATAAAAGAGTTAAAACAAAAAGAGATAGCACTCAAATTGGATATAAGCTACAGTAGTGTTAAAAATTTGGTTTATAGAGGAAAAAAAGAGCTAAAAGAGAAATTTTTTTTGTGTTGTTCCTATAAATACGATAGTTTGGGTTATATTGTAGAGTTTGAATCAAAGGATAAAGATTGTAATCTTTGTAAAGTTTGAAACTTTTTTGAAAAACTTTCGTTTATGTTAGTGAGAGTCAAATCTCAAATAAACAAAAAAGGAAAATTATGAACAATTTTACAGACGAAGAAAAAAAAGATGCGATAGAAAAAAGCTATGCAAAAGCTGCATTAAGTAGCAGCAACTGTGGAGGCAGTGTTGATGGGTGTTGTTCTGGCGATAGTAGCTCACTGGAGTTTGGTTATACGAAAGAGCAACTAAACTCAATTCCAAGTGAAGCAGACAAAGGGCTGGGCTGTGGAAACCCTACAGTGGTGGCATTGAAACAAGGCGAAACAGTATTAGACTTAGGAAGCGGTGCTGGGCTTGACTGTTTTTTGGCATCAAATGAAGTTGGTGAGACTGGCAAGGTTATTGGCGTAGATATGACACGCGAGATGATAGCAAAAGCCAGAGAAAACAAAAAGAAACACGATTATGACAATGTTGATTTTAGACTTGGAGAGATTGAAAATTTACCAGTTGGCAACGACAGTGTAGATGTCATCATCTCAAATTGTGTTATAAATCTATCGTTAAACAAACAGCGGGTATTTGATGAAGCTTATAGAGTCTTGAAAGATGGCGGAATATTGGCTGTATCTGACATAGTATTGACCAAACAAATACCAAAAGAAAAGATAACTTTGGACAGTTTCGGAATCTGTATCGCAGGTGCGAGCTTTATAGACGATTTGGAGCGAATACTTGAAAACTCTGGATTTGAAGAAATTTGTATCACTCCAAAAGGCGAGAGTAAGAAGTTTTTGAAAGATTGGTCTCAAGATATTGAGGATTTTATAGTTTCTGCTGATATCAAAGCTGTCAAGAGAGATTAGATTGTAAAAACTACGATAAACAATGAGATTTAAAAATAAGCAAAAAAGATAATCCTCATACCATCATCTTGCCATTAATAGCTTTAGCAACTGACAATATATCTACATTTTCCAAGCTAACCCCTGTAGGTACTCCTTGTGCTATTTTGTGAAATTTTATGTCAAAATCTTTGAGTTTGTCTTCTATAAAAAGTATGAAACTGTCACTTGCTATTGATGGTGACACAGCAAACAATATCTCTTTGGTTTTTCGCTCTTCTATCAATTGTGTTAGCTCATCTATTTTTTCGTGATTTATATTGTCTAATACAAAATAATACCCATCAAAACATCTTGTTTGTTCTATGATAAATATATCTTTGACATCTTGAACTATACATAGTTTTGCTTTGTCTTTATGTTCGTCTTGGCATATCTCGCATAGTTCATGTTCGCTTATAAAACCGCACTTTTTGCAGTTTTTTACTGTCAAAGTTGCCTCTTCTATGGTATTGCACAATTTCAGACCAAATGATTTGTCCTGACGAACAATATAAAATGCCATTCTCATAGCAGACTTTTTGCCTATTGTTGGCAACTGCTCAAAAGCTTCTACCAATTTATAAAATTTGTCTAAATTTTGTTTGATATATAATCTTTTATATTGGTAAAACTCTTATGTTTTCGTCTACTTTTTGCTTCAGTGTGCTTTCAATAGCATACAAAGTGCCAGTAGCTCCACTAGCACAACTTCCACATGCTCCTAAATATCTTATATATATATCATAGTTGGGTATATTTTCTTTTATGTCTATTATTTCCATATCGCCGCCATCCATGACAAGCATAGGTCTTATAAATTCGTCTATCACTGCATCTACTGCTTTTATTCGTTGGACTATTGTCATCTTGTCAAAACTATTTTCACCAGTAGATGTAGTCTCTACACTTTTTTCCAAACTCTCTTGTTCTATAAGTTGTCTTGTGTCTTTTAATATATCTATCAAATATATCTCTCTTGGTTCATGTCCTCCTGGCTTCACACATGATTTGCAATATGTTCCAGCTTTAGTTTTCTCGCCAATACCTTCAACAGTTGTCAAATCGTAGTCTCGTATTGCTGTTATTATATCTTTTTTTGTTTTTCTTGCGCACTCACAAACTATATCAGCATTTTCCAATGTCTCTCTATCTACTCCTTTGTATTGTGCTGCTGCTTCAAGTATTACATCATATGCCATAACCGAACAATGCATCTTTTGTGGTGGCACAGCTGGTGTGTTTTCATCGTCTCTTAAGTAGTTTTCTACTTCGGTGTTGGTGATTTTGATAGCATCATCAACTTTTTTGCCGACACATAGTTCTGCCATAGCATCGCTACTTGCTATCGCTGTGCCACAACCAAACGACTTAAATTTGCTATCAATTATAATATCTGTTTTTTCGTCTACAAGCCAAAAAAGTCTCACTGCATCTCCACAACTCTCTGCTCCAAAATCAGCTACTATCAATCTGGCGTCTAATTTATCTGCGTCTTTTTGATTAAACTCACCCATAGCTTTTGGGTTGTTCATACGTTCTTGAACCTTTTTGCTGTATTGTTCCCACACATTTCCACTTATCATATCACTTTTTGCCATAATTTATCCTTTTTTGTTTGCTTTTTTTGTTGTCTCGTTGGTTGTCTCACTCGTGCTATCGCTTGACGGATACATCCGCCATCGCTCCCTAACTCACGGTCGCAAGCGAGTTGCGAGTGCATAATAATTAATGCTCCTCTATGTGTACTGAGAATGCTTCTTGTTTAGCATATGTCATTGATATCTCTCGTATTCGTGGCACTATTGTATTTAATTTTTCTATCACGTAGTCTATCTCTTCTTTTGTAGTAAACTTACTCAAAGCAAACATAACAGTAGCATTTGCTATCTCTGTTTTTTCTCCCAGTGCTTCTACCACGGCACTTGCTTCAAGATCTTCACTACTACAACTACTTCCAGTAGAAAGATATATACCATTTTGGTTCATATCCCATAGCATTGCCTCACCCTCAATACCACGAAATGATGCTACGACTATGTTGTTGAGTCTTTTATCTTTTGGCACATAAGTTTTGGTATCAGGTAGCTTTAAAATCTCTTCTTCAAGTTTGTCTCTTAGACCTCCTATATGATTTTTCATATAAGCTATATGCATATCGCTGTTGGCTTCTTGTGTTACTGAACCTAAAGCAAATGCACCGTTGTTATATACACTTCCAGCTCTCTTGCCACCCATGACATTTTTCGCACCGTGTATCAGCGGTTCGTATGGAGCATCTTTTTTCACATACAAAAACCCAACACCTTTAGGTCCGTGAAATTTATGAGCAGAACAACTAAAATAATCAACTCCCAAATCACTCATATCTATTTTTATTTTACCTATTGCTTGTGCTCCGTCTGTATGAAATGGCACATTTACTTCTTGGCATATTTTTGCTATATCTTTGATTGGTTGCACTGCTCCTGTCTCATTTGACGCAAAAAGCACTGATACCAATGCTGTTTTGTCTGTGATACTTTCTTTTAACTCGGCTAAATCAATCAGCCCATCTTTGTTTGTATTTAGATAGGTTACTTCCATACCAAACTCTTTACAATAACTAAGTGGTGATTTTATAGACGAATGTTCTGCTACAGTTGATATTATATGATTTTTTGTTTTCTCTTTGAAAAATCTATTCAAAAAAGTTTTTATCACTGTGTTGTTACCCTCTGTAGTTGACGATGTTACTATGATATCATCATTTTCACTTACATTTAAGCTACTATATAATTTGTCAAAAGCTTCATTTAGTTTTGCTCTGGCTTCTATACCATGTTTATATATGACATTTACATTTCCAAATATTTTTGTATCATCAAAATAATTTGCAGCGATTTTTGGGTCAAGTTTTGTAGTTGAATTGTTGTCAAGATACACTTGCATATTTTTTTCCTTATTAGGATATTTTTTATCCTTTTTAACATATTACTTTTTTTAACTTAAATTAAGTCAAAAATATGAAAAATTTAAGAAATTTACGATAAAATGACAAAAAAAGGAGAATATATGTTTCACGAATATAGAGATATAGTAACAAAATTAAAACAAGAGGACAAGCACTTTAAAAAGATTTTTGACAAACACAATGACATTCACGATGAAATTGAAAAACACGAAACAGGCAAAAACAACCACATACACCCTTTAGAGATAGAAAAACTAAAAAAACAAAAGCTTAGACTCAAAGATGAAGCATATACTATGATTATAAACTATAAAAACAAGTAAAATTATGAATAATCTACTAAATCAAGAAAATATCACTGACATAAATATTGAAAACTCTATAAAAGGCTCATATCTTGACTACTCTATGAGTGTCATAATTGGTCGTGCCTTGCCAGATGCCAAAGATGGTTTGAAGCCAGTTCATAGACGAATATTATATGCTATGAGCGAACTAAACCTTTCTCCAAAAACTCCATACAAAAAATCTGCTCGAATTGTAGGTGATGTCATAGGCAAATATCATCCACACGGTGACAGCTCTGTTTACGATGCACTCGTTCGTATGGCACAGCCATTTTCTATGCGGATGCCACTCGTTGATGGGCAAGGAAATTTTGGTAGTGTAGATGGCGACAATGCTGCTGCCATGCGATATACAGAAGCAAGAATGGCAAATCCATCTGTAGATATATTGGCAGATATTGACAAAGATACAGTAAATTTCACAGCAACATATGATGATACTGGCAAAGAGCCTGCTGTTTTACCTACCAAACTTCCTTTGTTGCTCGCAAATGGTAGTGAAGGCATAGCAGTAGGAATGGCTACGAAAATACCACCACATAACTTAGGCGAACTCCTTGACGCTGTGCTACATCTTGTAGATAACCCAGATGCCACCATAGAGGAGCTTATGGGTTTTGTTTTGGGGCCTGACTTTCCAACAGGAGCAACCATACATGGCAAACAAGGCTTCACAGATGCATACAGAACAGGTCGCGGCAAAGTAAAGTTGCGTGCCAAACATCATATAGAACAAAAAGGCAAAAAAGAGGTATTGGTGCTCGATGAGCTTCCATACCAAGTAAACAAAGCTAAACTTATATTGCAAATATCAGACTTAGCTAAAGATAAAACTATAGAGGGTATATCGGAAGTTAGAGACGAGTCGGACAAAGATGGCACCAGAGTTGTCATAGAACTCAAAAAAGACACCATGGCGGAGATTGTTTTAAACAATCTTTATAAAACTACACCCATACAAACAACTTTTGGTATAATTTTACTTGCTGTTTACAACAAAGAGCCAAAAATTTTCAATCTAAAAGAAATTTTTGAGGTTTTTTTATCACATAGAAAAACTGTGATAATAAGACGAACAATATTTGAACTTGAAAAAGCAAAAGCAAAGGCTCACATACTCGAGGGGCTTAAAATCGCTTTAGACAATATAGATGAAGTAGTCAAGATAGTCAAATCAAGTGCAAATGATACAGAAGCTAAAGATAGACTTGGTTCCTCTTTTGATTTGACAGCTATCCAATCACAAGCTATACTTGATATGAGATTAGGACGATTGACCGGACTTCAGCGAGAGAAACTTGAATTTGAATTAAAAGAGTTGCTTAAACTTATAAAAGAGTTGAAACTAATTTTAAAAAGTGAAGACAAACTAAACGAAATCATAAAAGAAGAAGCAGTCCTGTCAAAAGATAAATATGCCACACCAAGAGTGACCAACATAGAAGATAGCTATGATGACATAGATATGGAAGATTTAATACCAGACGAACCAATGGTCGTGACAATCACACACAATGGTTATGTCAAAAGAGTGCCTATAAAATCATATGAAAAACAACGCCGAGGTGGCAAAGGCAAAGTAGCCGTCACTACGCATGACGATGATTTTATTGAAAAATTTTTTGTTTCAAATACACATGATACGCTTATGTTTGTTACGAATTTAGGACAACTATACTGGCTAAAAGTTTATAGGATACCAGAAGGCAGCAGAATAGCCAAAGGCAAAGCCGTAGTAAATCTCATCAACTTAAAATCAAATGAAACAATCATGGCGATAATACCTACAAGTGATTTTGATGAAAGCAAATCGTTGACATTTTTTACTAAGTTTGGTATAGCAAAACGAACAGTTCTAAGCGACTATAGCAACATAAGAGCAAATGGTGTCCGTGCTATAGTTTTAAGCGGCGATGACGAAGTAGTTACAGCTCAAATAGCAGATAAAAAATCAAAATACCTTATGATATTTACTGCTTTTGGTCAAGTGATACGATTTGAGATTGAAAAACTCAGAGCTCAAGGACGAAGCACAAAAGGAGTCCGAGGAATTCGCTTTAAAAACTCTAAAGATTATGTTGTAGATGCTGATATTATTGAAGATGAACAACAAGAACTTCTCACAGTGAGTGAAAACGGTGTTGGAAAACGAACAGAAGTAGAGGCATATAGATTGACAAATAGAGCAGGAAGCGGTGTAATATCTATGAAATTGTCTGCAAAAACAGGCAAAAGTGTCATAGGCAATGTGCTTGTAGATGTAGAACAAGATCTTATGGCCTTAACTTCTATAGGCAAGATGATACGAGTTGATATGCAAACAATACGAAAAGCAGGACGAAATACAAGTGGTGTGACTATAGTCAATGTTGACAAGGGAGACAAGGTTGTGTCTATCGCAAAATGTCCTAAACACAAAGAATATGAGCTTGATATCCAAAGTGCCGATGATATGGCAGGTATTGACTTAGAGGAGCGAAATCTTATAGACAAAGATTAGCAATAGGTTATAAACAAATTAAAGCTACTAATTTATGTTTGATTTCGTGTATAAATAAGTTGTTAATTTTATAAAATTGAGACATTAGGGTTATGGTTTTAGAAAAATATTTTATAGTATATAAAACTAAAATAAAAGAAGGTTAAAATGAAAAAATACAGCATTGCGATAATTGGTGCCACTGGTGTAGTAGGCGAAGAGCTGCTTGTGGTTTTAAAAAAGTTAAACTTTCCAGTTGAAAACATATTGCCACTTGCATCAAAAAATAGTGCAGGTTCATATATAGAGTTTGATGATAAACAATACAAAGTTTTGCAACTAACTGATAAGATATTTACCGAGCACAAAGTAGATATAGCATTTTTTAGTGCTGGTGGAGGTATCAGCAAAAAATATTCGAAATACGCAGTCAATAGTGGTGCAGTTGTCATAGACAATACAAGTCATTTTCGTATGGACACCGATATTCCACTAATTGTTCCAGAAGTAAATCCACAAGATATTGTTATGTGGAAAAACAAAGGAATCATAGCAAACCCAAACTGTTCAACTATACAAATGGTCCAAGCTCTTAAACCACTTGATGATTTATATGGTATATCAAGAGTTGATGTAGCTACTTATCAAGCAGTAAGCGGTGCGGGCAAGGATGGTATGAAAGAGTTAGTCACACAACTTCAAGATTTTTTTGCTTTCAAATTACACGACAGCAAAAAGGAGATATTTGTGCATCAAATAGCCTTAAACGTAATACCGCAAGTGGATATAGCGATGCCAAGTGGATACACAAAAGAAGAAGAAAAAATGATATACGAAACACGAAAAATACTTCACAAAGATATAAAAGTATCGGCAACTTGCGTGAGAGTGCCAGTGCTTCGTAGCCATAGCGAGGCTGTAACAGTTACATTTGGTGATAAAATTGACATAGATATAAAAAAATGCCAAACTGTTTTAAAAAATTTTAAAAATATGAAACTGATAGATGATATAAAAAACAATTTATATCCTATGCCTACTACTGCTACTGATACCGACAATACATATGTAGGGCGATTGCGAAAAGATATATTTAGCCCAAATATTTTACATTTTTTTAATGTCGCAGACCAAGTAAGAGTAGGCGCAGCTACAAACTCTGTGCGAATAGCTTTGCTATGGATAAAGGAAAATTAGATGATAGAGAATATATTCGAAGGGCTTATTTGGCGAAGTAGATTTATAGTTATATTAGCAGTGATATTTGGACTGATAGGTGCTTTTGTATTGTTTATTGTTGCTTCAATTGATATATATAATATTGCTACAAATACATTTGTGGCACTTATAAATCATACTCATCCTGATCATTTTCATGAAAATATCGTAGCAGGTATCATAGGAGCAGTTGACTTGTATCTTATCGCTGTAGTTATGTTTATATTTTCTTTTGGATTGTATGAACTTTTTATAAGCGATATTGATGAAGCTTTGAGTGATAACAACAACAAAACAAGTAAAATTTTAGCCATTCATTCACTTGATCAACTTAAAGACAAAATAGCAAAAGTTATCATCATGGTTCTCATAGTAAACTATTTTCAAAAAGTTTTACATATGACCTATGAAACGCCTTTGCATTTGATGTATTTTGCATTGTCTATTATGGCACTTTCGTTGGGTTTGTATTTTCTAAACAAAGTTAAAAAATAAAAGGAACACTATGAGCAAAATTTTTATAGACGCATGTAAAGGCAAACAAACACCATATACTCCAGTATGGATGATGAGACAAGCAGGCAGATATTTACCTGAGTATAAAGAGGTGCGACAAAAAGCAGGTAGCTTTCTAAACCTATGCCATGATCCACAAAAAGCAAAAGAGGTCACTATTCAGCCGCTTGACATAGTAGGTGTAGATGCTGCAATACTTTTTAGCGATATACTTGTCTTACCAAATGAGATGGGTATGAAACTGAGGTTTATAGAAGGTGAGGGGCCGATATTTGACGACCCAATCAAGGATGAAGCAGATTTACAAACTTTGTTGGGCGATGATAAAGCAGCAGATAAATTGTCTTATGTGTATGAAACTATCAAGCTACTTAAAATAGAATTAGATAAAAGAGATGACGACATAGCACTTATTGGTTTTGCCGGAGCTCCTTGGACTGTATCTACATATATGATAGAAGGACAAGGAACAAAGACCTACAATCTATGCAAAAAGATGATGTATAGCAACCCAAAACTTCTACACAAAATCTTGCAAAAAACTACAGATGCTACAAAACTATATCTGTCGAACCAAATCAAAGCAGGAGCCGATGCAGTGCAACTATTTGACAGCTGGGCTAGTGCTATTGAGCCATCGAAATACGATGAGTTTAGCTGGAGTTATATGATACAAATAGCAGATTATATACGAGAAAATCACCCAGATACTCCTATAATACTTTTTCCAAAAGCAGTGCCGCAGTTTATACCAAAAGTATATGGGAATTTCGATGTATTTGGAGTGGATTGGGCTACCAATATGACATACGCTAAAAAACACTTAAGCGACAAGTATGTATTGCAAGGCAACATGGAACCTTGTAGACTTTACAATCAAAAACAAACTACCAAATGTGTAGAAAAGATACAAAAGGTTATGCAAGGACATAGACATATATTTAACCTAGGACATGGTATATTGCCTGATATTCCTATAGCAAATGCTATACATTTTGTCAAAGAGTGTCAAAGAGTTAGTAGAGGTGACCTAAAAGATAATAAAAAATATTTAAAAGGAAATTAATGAAAGATTTTATCGTACTAGAGGGTGGATTATTAATTGTATCTGCCTTTATATTAGCAGTGACAGCATTTACATCTACTCGTTCATTTATACCGAAAGGCTCTTTTAAAAAGATATTTCCGGGAGTATTTTTGGTCTTGTCTATCGTCATAGCTTTGCACTACAACCAAACAGTAGACAGAATGAAACTAATAAGAGAGGCATTTGAAGATGGCAAAATCATAGTGTGCGACAATAAAGGCGACCTGACACTAGGACGCAGTATTTTAGTTGATAAATCCAGATACGGATGGCAAGCCAAAGGCTACTATTTTATTTCAGATGAATATCCGAGAATTTTTCACATATCTAGATGTGTGGTTCATATAGTCCAAAAAGGCAACTCTCAATAAACAAAGATGTCTTAATATCTTGTCAAGTAGTTTGTATATGGTTCCGTCTTGTCACTTGTAGCAAAGCAGCTCCACAAAACACTATAAACCCAGTGAGATACAAAGTCATATCGTAGCTACCGCTATAGTTTATGAGTGCTACACTATATAGCGGGGCGCTTATTTGCCCTATACCGTAAGCAGTGGTAAATGTAGCCATGAGCACCACTGGATTATGCCTAGCTATCTCTCCTGCTTGATTCATAAACAAAGCTACCAGTCCTACAAATGTGCCACCATATAGGATGCCACTTAGTAAGTTTAGATAAATATTGTCAGTGATTGTAGGTATCAATATACCAACAACTTGCAACAACAATGTAAATATGATTATATTGATACTTCCGTATCTTTTTGACAAAGTCATAAGCACGATAGATGAAGGTATGCCTGCCAAGCCAGCTATGAGCCATACATTTGAACCAAAACCTTCCAGTCCTTTGACAGAGTTGATAATATCCGGCAAAAATGTTGCTTGCACTACAAATCCCACGCCCTCGGTCATATAAACCATAGTCAAAATTATGACAAATGGTGAAAAAATTGACTTGTCAAATTTATGATGTGGAGCATTTTTTCGGATAGTTTCATCGAAAGACAATATATAGTATGGATAAATAGCTCCAACGATACAACATATTGTCGCTATGAGCCATATTGTTTGGTGATTATAATCAACTAAAAAACGCACAACAATCTCCATAACTACGATAGAACCGCCTATACCGGCAAAATACCAACCCATAGCTTTCTTTTTATCATCAAACTGTAGTTTCAACATAACAATAGAGGCACCAACGATTAGAACCATAGATGTGCCAAAACCTGCTATAATTCTAGACAATATCCACAATACATGGTTTGTAGTTACGCTTAATATCAATGTAGTCACTATACTCAACACAAGTCCCAGTCTAAACAGCTTGACTTTTGTATTGATATTGGTGATAAACACGGCAAGCAAAGTTCCAGACATATAACCTACATAATTCAAAGACGACAAAATACCAGTGAACTCAATAGTCAAAAAATCCTTAAGCATGGCAGGCAACAGTGAAGTGAAAGCAAATCTCGCTAAACCTACTCCAACTATGAGTGAGATGATACCTGCTGTGATGATAGCTATGTTGTTGTTTCGCATTTTTTCCTCTTTTGTCAATATATCTAAAATAGCTAAATTTTAAGCTTGTTTGTATACAATCACAAAAAGGAACACGATGACAAATGAAATTAAAACTTTTGAAACACATGAAAGTGAAGTGCGAACATACTGCAGATCAGTGCCAACAGTTTTCAAATCAGCAAAAAACGCAACAATGACAGATGAAAATGACAAACTTTTTATTGATTTTTTTGCGGGAGCTGGGGTGCTAAACTTCGGGCACAACAATCCTCTTATGCAAAAAGAGATTATAAAATTTATACAAAGAGATGGCGTGGCGCACTCGCTTGATATGTATACAGATGCCAAAAGAGATTTTATTAATTCGTTTGTCAAAACTATTTTGGTCCCACGTGGCTGGGCAAATCATAAACTACAATTTACAGGACCAACTGGCACAAACGCAGTAGAAGCTGCTTTAAAACTTGCTAGAAAATTTACCAATAGAACCGAGGTTGTAGCATTTAGCCGTGGCTATCATGGCCTCACATTAGGAGCATTGGCTTGCACTGCAAACGATAATTTTAGAAGTAGTTCAGGCGTGGCGCTGGAGCATGTCACAAGAGGCACCTTTGACGACATAGATGCACTTGACAAGATGAAAAAACAAATGACAAGCAATTTGGTAAACCCACAACTACCAGCAGCTTTTATATTAGAGCCAATACAAGCAGAGGGTGGTGTGAGAGTTGCATCTAAAAAGTGGCTTCATGCAGTGCAAAAATTCGCAAAAGAGTGCGGTGCTTTATTGATTTTTGACGACATACAAGGTGCTTGTGGACGGCATGGTAGTTATTTTAGTTTCGATGGTATGGATTTAAATCCAGATATCATTGTCCTTGCCAAAGGTTTAGGCGGGTATGGAACTCCTATTGGTATGCTTATAAATAAACCTGAAGTTGACAAAACATGGAATCCAGGACAACATACAGGCACATTTAGAGGACAGGGCATATCATTTGTTGCTGGAAAAGTTGCTTTGGGTTATTTTGAAGATGATACTTTAAACAACGAAACTATAAAAAAAGGCAACATTATAAAAGATTATCTTAAAGAGCTTGCTAACAATTATGACGATATTGTAGAAGTTAGAGCAAAAGGTATGATGATAGCAATTGAGTTCAAATCAGCAGCTATAACTAAAAAAATCACAGAAAAAACATATAAACACGGCTTGATAGTTTGTATTTGTGGATCAGGTGATATTATCAAACTTATCCCGCCACTTACTATCGAATACGAGATATTAAATAGAGGCTTAAAAATTTTCAAGCAGTGCGTAAATGAAGTTTTAGGATAGTATAAAAAAAATATCTTTCAAAATTCAAATACTGTATTTTTTTAGTTTGTATTTTTTGATGAGAGATTTTTTATATGATAGAGATAATTTTTCATTATCTAATAATATTTTTATATTTTCTTGATTTTCTTTTGCATTTAAAGCGCATTGATTTATAAACTCAATTGTAAGTTTTTCACAATCCCTCTATATCAATTCTAAATTATCGCTCATACTCATCTTGCTACTTTTTATAACTCTAAAATAAAATCCAGTTTTATGTTCTTTTGCTACCAATGATGTAAGATTTTTTATACCTATGATTGATGATACTTTCCAACAAGGCTGTCGTGGTTGCGAAACTTCAAAAACAACTTCACCACTTTGAAATCTATCTCCTATGCATATATCGCTATCATCTATATTTTCAATTGTCAAATTTTCACCAAAAGCACAATCTGGTAATTCGAAGTTGTGTTTTGTTTTAAAAAAATCATAATACCTCGCAGAATAAACACACACCGCTTTATCTACACCGCCATGATATGTCTTGTCGCTTTGTGTATCAGCGACAAATCCAACATTTGTTATAAATAGTTTTTGATTATTGTTTATAAGTTGTTTTTTGTATGAAGAGCGATATATTTTATTGTTAGTATCTTTTATATTTTGCTCTTTGCCACAGTATATATGTCTTATTGTTACTTGTATTATATTTTCCTTATCAATTATTTACTATCAACAACAAACCAACGCCAGCCATAACTCCAGCTGATATCTTATTTAGTTTATCTATGTTTTTTTTATCTTTTAAAAGTTTTTTTGCATTTGATGCCATATATGCATAACTTAATAATACACAAGCCAAAGTAGCAGAAATTATAAATATAGCCACATATATATCGGATGTTGTCAATATTTGCAAGTCAATAAAAGCTGGCAAAAATCCTAAATAAAATACTATTACTTTTGGATTGGCCAAAGTTATAAACAAACCACTGAAAAAGTTTGTTTTCCACAACAGCTCTTTTTTTTGCGGTCTGTCGTATACCAAAGATTTTGTTGTCCAGATTTTGTATGCCAAACATATCAAATAAACTCCTCCGATATATTTTACAAAGATAAAAAATTCACCCAACACACTTGAGACAAAACCAAGTCCGTATATAGCAAGCAATAAAAACACAACATCACCTACGACTATACCAACTACCAATAAACTTGCATTTCGAAAACCGCTCGCTATGGCTCGTGATATAGTTGTAAATACACCAGGACCCGGACTAACACCTAATAAAAACGTAGCTCCCGCAAGTGCAAATGAACTCAAAATAGTCATGATTTGTCCTTTTTATAAGCAATATTCCAGCCTAAATATGATTGGTAGTTTATTTTTATGTCATTTTTCAACGATATTTACTTATATAGTCAACTGTTGTCGTATGCGTTACGATATTATTTTTTACACTTACCTAATTTTAAGTTTTTTCTGTTTTTCTCTACAGTTTTTTTGTCTATACCTTTAACTTTGGATAGTTCATCTATAGTTTTAAAGCATTTTGCTTTGGTTCTATAGCTTACTATATCTTTTGCTTTTTTTGCTCCCACACCCTTGAGACTTGCAAAATCCTTTTGGCTCGCACTGTTTATGTTTACAACTGCAAACATTAGCGACACCGATACCAATAACACTGATAATATTTTCATGATTTTCCTTTTTTATTTTTGTGTGGTATTGTAGCAAAATGAAGCTTAAAGTTGTGGTGAGTTTTGTATTATTTTTCACAGAAAGTTTGGACTGCGTCCAACCGCCACGGCTACTTTTACAGGAAACATTTTCGCTGAAGCGAAAAACGATTCTCTTGTTTTCACAGAAACTTTGGGCTTCGTCCAACCGCCACGGCTACTTTTGCAGGAAACATTTTCGCTGAAGCGAAAAGCGATTCTCTTGTTTTGTATGATATTTTAGTTGTATGTTGAGTATGTAT
>QMKX01000030.1 GCA_003643835.1 Campylobacterota bacterium | reverse complement strand
TGTGTCAAATCAGTATCAAATGGCAATTTTTCAGCAATCGACGAAGTCGTAACTAACAAAATAAATGATAAAAATAGCAATTTTATTTTAATTAAAGTTGAATTCAAATTTTCCCTTTATTGTCAAATTTTATAATTATAGCATAAAATTATTTAAATTACCTATATTTATGAGTGTTTTCATAAAATTTATTCAAAAAAAAGTTTTTTTATAAAGTTTAGATACAATTTTCTATGGACTTGAACAAAAAAAAATTATCTTTTTGAGTGTATTTTATTTTTTTTATTTTGCTTGTATTGGCGTTTTTATAATTTTTTTGCCTAAGCTATTGTATGAGCTAAATTGGCAAACATACAATATCGGTTTGATATTTGCTGTCGTTGCTCTCATGCGATTTTTGTCGCCATTTTTGTTTGTTAAAAATATAACTTTAAATCAACAAAAGCTAATGTATTCCTTATTTTCTACAACTATCTTAAGTGGTTTGCTATTATTAACTATAGATAGTTTTGTTTTGTTTTTAATCAACAATATATTTTTGGGTTTCACTATGAGTTTGATACTGCCATATATGGAAAATCTGGCAGTGAAAAGTCTCGGAAAAAATAATTATGGCAGATCAAGAATGTTTGGTTCTATCGGTTTTTTGCTTGTAGCTATGTTTTTGCCACATTTTCTTTCAGATATCAATTTGGTTTTGCATTTTTTCTTCTATTTTGTTTTATTTATGTCAATATTTGCATATATCAGTTTATATCATGAAAATTTTCAAAAAAAACCAGACGAAACTCCAAGTGACAAATTTTCACTTTTGAAACACAAATATTTTTGGATTAGTCTATTTTTGATGCAAGTTAGCTTCGGTGGGTTTTATAATTTTTTCACTATATATGAGTCGTCATATGGTATCAAGCTTGATATTATAGGTTATTTGTGGGCTTTTGGGGTGCTTTGTGAAATTATAATGTTATATTTTCAAGGCTCTACACTTAAAAACAACTTGCTTTATTTGATTGAGTTGTCGATATTTGCAACAGTGATAAGATGGTTAATACTTTTTTTATTCCCTGAAAATCTGAGCTTGGTTTTTTTGTCTCAAGCATTTCATGCATTTAGTTTTGGTTTATATCATAGTAGTGTAGTCATATATCTATACAACTTGTATCAAAATAAAAAATTGGCTCAGCAATTTTTGTTTGGTATAGGATATGGACTTGGTGGTTTCGTGGGTGCTATCGGGGCTGGTTTGGTTTATGGTGAGTATCTATTTTTGTATTGTGCTATTGTGGCTATAGCATCTTTAATATTTATTTGGTATTATAAATCAAAGGAACTTTTATGATTGTGTGTGCTGGAGGTATTGAGAATTTTGGCTTCGCAAAACCTGTAGGTATTGGGCTTGTTGATGTAGCTATTAACTTGACTAAAATTTGTTTGTTTGATAAACCTGATTATATTTTATTTGTAGGCACTGCTGGTAGTTATGGAGAGTTTGATATATACGACATAGTCAATAGTTCAACTGCTACAAATATTGAGCTTGGGTATTTTGAAAATAGATGCTATACCCCTATAAACAATACAATAAAAGCTACAAATAACAAAATCACAAGTGAGACAATAGTAAATTCATCAAACTATATAACAATCGACGATAAGTTTTCACAAGATTGTATAAAACATGGCATAGGTATAGAAAATATGGAGTTTTATAGTGTTGTAAAAACAGCTAATTTTTTTGATATACCAGTTGGTGGAGTGTTTATCGTCACAAACTACACAAATAAAAATGCGAAAAATGATTTTCAAGCTAATCATAAACAAGCTATGCTAACAATTAGTAAGTATCTACAAAATAATAAATAATATATGAAAATATTTTTTCTTTTAATTTTACTTTATATTAATCTATCTGGCTTTGCTATAGATAGACGAGAATTAAAAACTACATATAACTCCTATTTTGTATATCCGCTTGTATTGAGTATGCCTGGTCTTGGCAAGGCTTATGGCGCAGGGGTTATGGGCAATAACTTGCTTCAAACTGATACGGATGCTATGCTACTACATATGAGAGGTGATTTTAAGCTCAATATCGCAACATTGGCAAACATACCTTTATTTGAAAAAAATTCACACATATTTACATTAGACTTAGCTTATCTTAGATTTCAAGATGGCACAATAGAAGCATTTGAAAGGGGACGAAACTCTAAAGTAGATGATAAGTTTTATTTTGATACCAACGAATTTTCAACATATGGCGCCCAGTTGTCAGCAAAACTATTTGACAATCAACTTGAGATATATGGTGGATACTCCAAAGCATATGTAGACCCAAACAGTATAAGAGACAAAGATGACAACAATGTAGCTAACAACATAGGTGATATTGATATGAGTATGTATCGCTACGGCATATACCTCGATGATACTGACAGCCGACTTGACCCACGAGTTGGCTATAGAGTTCAAATTGAAAGATATGGTGTCAAACACGAAGAAAAAAAATTTAGCGATGGATACCAAAACGATATTAGCCTCACTGCATTTATACCTATACTTAGTGACCGCCATATATTTGTAGCAAACTATTTTCAATCAAGTGCTTCTATCACAAGAGTGGGTATAGTTGATCCTGCTGACTATACGTGCGACCTTGCCGATACTACTTGTATTCAAGCCATATATGACGAAGTGAGACGAAGACGAGAAATTGAGGTCAAAAAAGGCAATGCCACTTCACTTGGTGGCACACAAAGACTTCGTGCTTATCCACATGGCAGATTTTATGATACACATACTGCTTTTGTAGGCTTGGAGCATAGATGGTATCTGTTTGAAAACTGGCAACCATTTGATAAATACGCTTTCAAAGGTGTCCATACAGGCATACAGTTGGCCTTTTTTCAAGAGTGGGGACAAGTTCACGAAAAAAATAACCACAAACTATATGAAGATATGAAAAGCTCCACAGGTATAGGAGTGCGATTTTTATTTAATACCATGACAGCCAGGCTTGATTTAGCAACAGGAGATGAGGGTGAGCAGATTACCTTTTTCTATGGATACTCGTTTTGAACCCAATTGACTTGATAAATAAAGCTAAATATATCTTAATAGCGACTCATGAAAACCCCGACACAGATACTTTGTGTTGTGCCATTGCTATAGGTAGCATGCTTGAAACTCAAAATACAAAATACAAAATTTTTAATAAAGCTACAAAGATAAACAACAAATACAAGATATTTGACAACTACAACAAAATTACAAATGTCCTACCAAATTTTTACGACTTGACTATTTTTGTGGATTGTGCTTCACTATCAAGAGTTGGAGTGAAACTAAATATGAAAACTAATATAATAAATATAGACCACCACGAAAGCAATGACAATTTTGGTCTTGTAAATATCGTCAATTCAAATGCAGTTAGTTGTGGTTTGGTTGTGTATAAATTTTTTATTGACAACAATATAAATATAAATAAAAATATGGCCGGTGCGTTGTATTTGAGTATTTATGATGATAGCAAGGCATTTTCAAAATATAGTTGCGATGATAACATATATGATGTCATAAATAGTTTGACAAAACTTGGAGCAAAACCAAATGAGTTGTCGCTTAATTTTTTGCAAAACAACAAACTATCAAAATATAGATTATATGCAAAGATATTAAATAGCTTAAAGTTGCACAATGAAGGCAAAATAGCTTCAATACATATCAAACAAAAATGGCTAAATCAAACTCAAGCAGATATTGGTTGTTGCGATGATATACCATACGAAATACTAAAAATAAATATTGTTTTTGTAGTGCTGTTTATCAAAGAGCTTACAAATGGCGACACAAAAGTGTCTATTAGAGCAAAAGCTGGCATAGACATAACAACTATCGGTAAATTCTTTGGCGGTGGAGGACACAAAAGTTCTGTCAGTATCAAATTTAAAGATAGTTCGATAAAATCTATAAAAAAATTAGTTTTAAATAAATTTGAGGAATTACACATTGTATACAAACAGATATAAAAAAAGAGCTCCGATAGGCAAAATACTATTTGTTTTGCTGTTGTTGGGTATTGTTGCTGGTGGTTTTTATGTGAAATTTTCTACTGATTTTGAACATAAACTTCCAACCATTTACTCAACAAAAAATATATATTGGAATACAAACAATAAAATAGATATAAAACTATATGACAAAAGTGGCATCAAATCATACAATATCGTGTTGCAGTTAGATCGTGAAGATATATTGTTAGAAAATGTGATATTAACACAACCAAAACAAAATATCAATCTAAAAATAAACTACGGTAGTTTTGTTCAAATACCAGATGGAACAAAAGGTAAGCTCATCATAAAAGCTACAGACAAAAGCCACTGGAGCTTTTTCAAAGGCAACACAGCAGTAGCTATTATAGACATAACGATAGACAACACAAAGCCAAAACTATCTTTGGTGGCAAATAGCAAATACATAAGACAGGGCGGAAGTGCAGTAGCAGTCATAAAATTATCCGATACAAATCTAAAAGAAAAATTTCTTGTCTTTGCTGGTAGTGAAAAATTTGAGCTAATACCATTTGTCAAAGGTGGCTACTATATCGTGCTTTTTGCTTGGCCTATGGGTATAAATGAGTTTAGCACTACATATGTAGAAGCTTCTGATAAAGCAAACAACAAATCAAAACTTAAAATACCGCTATTTATAAATAAAAAAGATATAAAAATTGACAAAATAAAAATATCAAAAAAGTTTATAAAAAATACAAGCACCGATGTGCTAAAAAAAAGCAATATGTCAGTTCCTAAAAATTTAGAAAAAAGATTTAAAAAGCAAAACGAACTTTTAAGAGCAGAAAATATAAGGACAATCAAACAACAAACAAAAAAACATATGGATAAAAATCTTATAGATAGTTTTGATATAAAACCATTTAAAAGGCTTGACAAATCGATAAAAACTGCTAATTTTGCACAAAGAAGGCACTACTATTTTCAAGACAAAAAGATAAGTGAAGCTTGGCACTTAGGTTTAGATTGGGCAAGTGTGCGAAATGCTCCTATAATAGTATCAAATAAAGGAAAAGTGATATTTGATGACTATTTGGGTATTTATGGTAATTCTATAATAATAGACCACAAACTTGGTTTGTCCTCTTTGTATTCTCACACAAACAAACAATTTGTCAAAGCAGGCGATACAGTCTCTATAAATCAAAAATTGGCCGAAACTGGCGCTACAGGAGCTGTGCTTGGAGATCATCTACACTTTGGTATATTGATGCAAGGAGTTGAAGCTGATCCAAACGAGTGGTTAGATAAAAAATGGCTGGAACAAAATATCCTAAATACAATTCAAATAGCAAAAGAGACAATAAAAGATGAAACAAAGAACAATTAACCATCCTATAGATATCACTGGTATCGGACTACACAAAGGAGTGCCAGTAAATATGACACTGGAGCCACTTGGAGACAACCAAGGCATAGTATTTTATAGAAGCGACAAGGGTGTTAGCATACCATTATGTATTGAAAATGTTGTAAATACAAAGATGGCAACAGTTATTGGCAAAGATGGGATAATAGTATCAACCATAGAACACCTGTTGTCTGCTATATATGCTTATGGTATAGATAACTTGAGAATTGTTCTTGACAACGATGAAGTGCCAGTGCTCGACGGAAGTAGTAGCGGGTATTGTTTGCTTATAGATGAAGTTGGTATCAAAGAATTAAATGACACAAAAAAGGTGCTCGTAGTCACTAAACCAATAGAAGTAGTTGACGGTGAAAAAAGTGTGAAACTATTACCAAATAATGATATCGTATATGATTTTGAAATAGACTTTGCACACCCTAGTATTGGCAATCAATTATTTCATTTTGATTATTCTGTTCAACAATACAAAGATGAAATAAGTCGTGCGAGAACTTTTGGATTTTTGCACGAGGTTCAACACTTACAAAACCAAGGGTTAGCATTAGGAGGCAGTCTAGACAATGCTATAGTGCTTGACGAAACTAAAGTTCTAAATGAAGGCGGATTACGATATGACAACGAGTTTGTAAGGCATAAAATACTTGATGCCATAGGCGATATGGCTATTGTAGGTTTTACAATCGTTGGCTCATACAATGCAAAAGCAGCAAGTCATCATCTCAATCACCTATTGACGAAAAAGCTTCTTAAATCAAAAGAAAACTACAAAATAGTTGACTTAGAAGTAGCCGTAGCACAAAAAGAGATATTAGAATTAGCATATGCCAAAACCACTTGACGATATAGATGTCGTAGTTTTAAGTATAGCAACACCTATTCAAGTTGGAGCATATAAAGACAAAATACTTATAGATAGCTTATCAAAAGATGGTCTATCAAGCGATGTTTTACCTTTGCTTTTTGATATATTATTGAAAAAATACAATATACATACAATATATTATATCAATGGACCTGGTAGTTATATGGCTATAAAAGTATGTTATATCTTTTTAATATCTTTATGCATGATCAAAGGTTTCAAGCTACTATCTTGTAGTGGATTTGAGTTCAATAACAACAGTGCAATCAAAGCTATAAATGACAGATATTTTTTCAATCAAAAAGATAAAATAGTTTTGAAAAAGATCCAAAACACACACAATATTGATGATTTCAAACTACCAAAGAGCATAAAAAATATAAATTACTCATTAAATGCAAAACCTAACTTTGTATTGCCTGTGATATAATCATACACAGATGAAACCTCATTTTATGAGTGCGATTAAGACTTTTTGGCTATCCATTTTGTCTCGATTATTAGACTATTGTTGTCGTATATTTTAGCAACAAAAATATCGCCTATATTATAACCCCCTACTCCTTTGGGTGTTCCACTCATGATGATATCGCCATCATTTAAGCTCATAAAACTTTTGCACTCATCGAGTATTTGCTGCGGTTTATATATCATCTTATCATATTTTGCCATTTGTGTAAGTTTGTCATTTACAAACAATTCCATTTTAATGTTGTTTATGCTCTTGTTTATTTTTACAAAATTACCAAATACTGCGCTTTTATCAAATGATTTAGCTCTCTCCCACGGCAAGCCTTGCTGTTTCAAATCTTTTTGTATGTCTGCTTTGGTGATATCAAGCCCCGCTCCTACACCAGCTATTTTGCTGTTGTTTATCAAAAAACATATCTCACACTCAAATCTTGTATTTTGATTTATAAAATACAACTCATTTGTGATAGCGGTGTTTGGCTTGTTGAATATCACCATATTTTTTGGTATTTTGTTGTCTAACTCTTTTATATGTTCTATATAGTTTCGTCCTATACATACAACTTTTGATGGTGATATGATATTATTTTCAAATTTAATTTTATTTATTTTTTATCCTTTTAAAATCTTTTGATAAGATATAAACGACAACATATGCTGACAATACAGCTAAAATTGTGCGAATAGCTACTACCATAAAAATATCAGCGCCAAATATCGCAAATAATAAAGTATCTTCTATGATAGCATGACAAACCATCAAGAACACAGCTACAAAATATGTATCTTTTTTTGACATTTTGCTATTTTTTGCCTCTTTTATAAGCACTCCAGCACCATATGTGATACCCAATATCACACCAACAATAACACTAAAACCTATATTTATATTTTTGCTTAAGTTTTTAAAAAACTGTCTTGATTTTATAAAATCCATCAAAAATATAAGCGAAGTAATAAGCACTATTATTTTTATAGATAATGATATTGATTCTAAAACAGAGTTTTGAAGCAGTAACCATATTGTGTTGTGGCTATCTGGTACAAATGTATCATTTATTATTTGACTATAAAACCAAGCTGGTGGCATTGTAGACACTATATAAGCAGCAAAAAAACCAACTATTATACGAAAACTGTATGAAAATATATTTGATATACCAATTTGTTTTAGTATCGCTCCCTCAACTACAAGCGAATGACAAATACCTAAAAATACGGCCAAAATACTCCACTGATGTCCGCTCATATCAAGTGGCGCAGCAAACGCAACTGCAGCATAAAGATTTAAAAACATTCCACTAATTATAGCCAACGATACCTCTTTTGGCAACCCTATCGTAGATGTCCAAGGCTCAATTATAAACGATATGTAACTTAAAGTATTATAATAATACAATACATTAGACAATATATATATAGGAATAACAAGCTTTAAAACTATCCAAGAACTATAAATAGATGTTTTTATTGTATTTTTGTAGTTCACGATTTTGCATTAGCTTATATATATTTAGCTAATTCCGCCTTTCTCTTTCAATCTTTTTTCTATCTTATGTCCTATGAAACTAAGTAGTGATGTTATAGTCAAATAAAGCAAAGCTATCACTATCCATGTCTCAAATGGTGAAAATGTATTAGCTACTATCTCCTTGCCTACTTTTGTAAGGTCTGTTATACTTATAACCGATATGAGTGACGAATCTTTTACAAGTGCTATAAACTCACCTACAAGTGTAGGCAAAGCTCTTTTGATAGCTTGCGGCATAACAATATATCTCATAGTGTCAAACATATTCAAGCCCAAAGATTTTGCAGCTTCTGTTTGTCCTTTGTCTATGGATTGTATAGCACCTCTTAATATCTCTGCCATATAAGCACCAAAAAATACTCCCAAAGATAACACTCCAGCAGTAAACCTCTCAAGTCCAAATATGTTTGCCACTATAAAATAAAATAAAAATATCTGAACCAAAAGTGGTGTTCCTCTAATTATCGTGATATACACAGTTGCTATATCTCTTAAAAATATATATGAAGACAATTTCATAGTAGATATTACCACACCAATAATTACCGAAAGCAAAGCAGCAAACACAGAAACTTTTATGGTTACATACAAGCCATTTAGAACTGGTCCTGCCCTTATGGTCTCTTTTGTAGCGATAGTGTCGCCTTTATATATGTTTTCATCTATAACATAATCAAACTTGAAGCTTGTATTTAAATTTTCGAGCTTTATGAATTGTTCTTTTGATTTTATAAAAAAAGCGCCGTCTTTTGTAGCTAAAGTTCCATCTGCTGGAGATTGTATAGTAATAACTTCATCATATACAAAATATTTAGGCACCGATGTCCATTTCCATACATAGTTCATATTCGTTGCAGCAGAATAAAAAAAATACCCTACTACCAGAAAAAATAGACCTGCTAAAAAATGACCAAAAAACTTATTGTGTAAAAGTGGCTTGCTTTTTTTCATAATATTATTATTGAACTCTTTTGAGCCAACTCTTATCTACAAGCCATTTGTTATATGTTTTTGCAGCAAAATCTTCTACTTTATCATCTTGAGCTTGTCTTAAGAAGTTATTCAGCCAGTTTAAAAAATCTGGATCGCCTTTTCTTATAGCCCAACCAAGTGGTTCATAAGTAAGCGGAGTATCCAAGTGAATAAGCTTGTCGCTACCCTTTCCTGCCATAAATGTCACATTGTATGGTTGGTCGTAAACCATAGCATCTGCTTTGCCACTTAACACTTCAGATACAGCATCTGATTCGCTCTCAAATGTGACAATTTTTGCTTTTTTGAAAAACTTTCGTGTAGCTATTTCGCCAGTAACACCGAGTTTTGTAGCAATTGTAAGTTCTGGTTTATCAAGTTCTTTAGCCGAATTATATTTACCTTCGTGGGCTTTGTTCATCAATATAGTTTGCCCTACAACAATATACGGGTTTGAGAAGTTTATTTTCAAGTTTCGTTGCTGTGTTATAGTCATACCAGACATAATTATATCATATTTTTCTGTAATAAGTCCAGCTATTATACCATCCCAAGCAGTTGGTATTATTTTTAATTTCACTCCCATATCTTTTGCCATTTTATTTGCCATATCTACGTCAAAACCAATTATATTACCTTTTTTGTCTTTCATTTCAAATGGCATATATCCAGGCTCCATACCAACTCTTAACTCACCTCTTTGAACTATTTTGTTCAAAGTAGAGTTTTCCCATAATTCTAAACTTGCTTTACCACTTGACTTTTCACCAGTAGTCGTAGCTTTTGTTCCGCCATTTGCTGATTTGCTGTCAAAGCATCCCGTAAATACAACCAACACTATCGTCAATAAAATATATTTTATAATTCTCATTTTTTTCCTTTTTGTTTATTTTTTTTCAATGCGAAATTATCTCACTTAAGAACATCTTCGCCCTATCGCTTTTTGGGTTATCGAAAAACTCTTGTGGAGAGTTCTCTTCTACTATCATTCCCTCGTCCATAAATACAATTCTATCTGCTACCTCCTTAGCGAAACCCATCTCGTGAGTTACACATACTATAGTATAATTTTCTTTTGCCAAGTCTTTCATGACGGACAACACATCGCCTATTGTTTCTGGATCAAGTGCCGATGTTGGTTCGTCAAAAAGCAAAATCTTTGGCTTCATAGCAAGACTTCTCGCTATTGCTACTCGCTGTTTTTGTCCACCACTTAAATCTTGTGGATATGAATACTTTTTTTCTGTAAGTTTAACTTTATCTAAAAGTCCCATAGCGACAGTTTCCGCTTCTTTTGCAGACAATTTTTTGACCAATTTTTGTGCTAATGTTATATTTTCGAGTATAGTTAAGTGTGGAAAAAGATTAAAATGCTGAAAAACCATACCAACCTTTGTTTTGATAGATTTCAGGTTTTTAGCTGATTTATAAATATCTATATCATCTATCGCAATATCGCCACTATCAATAGCCTCAAGATTGTTTATGCATCGTATCAATGTTGATTTACCGCTACCACTAGGGCCGCATACTACGACTATCTCACCTTTTTTCACAGAAAAGTTTATATCTTTCAATGCTTGAAACTTATCAAAAAATTTATTTATATTGTTCATTTTGATTATCATAATAGAATTATAACCAAAAAAAATAAAACAAAATCATACTTTTGCTTCTTGTAATAAATTTTTAATAAATTTTTCATAAATAATCAAATTTTCTTTTTTTGTGCTTTCATATCTTGTGACTATCACAGGAGTAGTATTGCTAGCACGAACCAAAGCCCACCCATGCTCAAAATTTATACGATAACCATCTATATCAACAATATTTATTATCTTAAGCGGTAAATTATTTTTATTTTTTAGTATTTTTCCTATATTTTCCAAAATTTTAAATTTTTCAAGCTCTGTTGTTTCTATTTTGATTTCAGGTGTGTTATAAACTTTATTTAACTTTTCTAAACTTTTATCTATATCTACACCTTGCTTTATAAGCTCCAGTATCCTAAATGTAGCATATATGGCATCATCAAAACCAAAGTATCTATCAGCAAAAAATAGATGGCCCGATACCTCAACTGCCAAGTGGGCTTTATGTTTTTTGATAGCTACTTTTAAATTGCTGTGTCCTGTTTTTGCCATAACTGTTTTGCCGCCATTTTTTTCTATCTCATCATACATAACTTTTGAACATTTAACTTCTCCAATAACTGTAGGATTTTTTATTTGTTTTGCAAGCAATACAGACAACATATCTATTTTTATATTTTGTTTAGATGTTAAAAATGCCACTCTATCTGCATCACCATCATAAGCAAAGCCGTATTGTTTTTCACCTGTAAGTTCTTGTTTTATATCTTTTAGATTTTTCTCTTCACTTGGGTCTGGGTGATGATATGGAAACGAACCATCTGGTTGCCCGAAGAGTATTTTATAGTTTAATTTTAGATTTTGAAGTATATTTTCAAGCACAGTGTTAGCTACACCACTTCCACAATCAAAAACAAATTTTTCTTTCATGCCCTTTAAATGATAAAACTCTTTCGTGATATAATCAATATACGCAGACTTAACATCTATTTTAACACATCTACTATCTGTGGGTATAATTTTATCTTGGTTTTTTTCTACGACATCACCCAAAGTATATATATCATCGCCAAAAAATGGTTTGTTGTTTATGGTTATTTTAAAGCCATTATACAAAGGTGGATTATGACTTCCTGTTATCATAATTGTTGAGTTTGGCTGCATACTTTCAAACTCAAAGTACCCAGAAAAATAATTTACTCCAGTTGCTACCATACCCATATTTAACACCTTACAATTAGACATATTAAGACCACTTGTCAAGTATTCAAGCAGGTTTATGCCATGTATTCTTGCATCGTAGCCTACTGCTACTATGGCTTGTTTTGTTCGTTTTTTTATCTGAAGTCCCAGATAATAGCCTATAAGCTTGACTGTTTTTTCATTTAATTCTTGTTCATAAACTCCACGGATATCATACTCTCTAAATATGGTTTTAGATATTTGGTTTGTTTGCAAATTAGTGTATACCTATTCTTAGAGCTTCGGTGAAAGAAGTAGTTCCTTCATTTATAAGATCTACCAATCTATCTTGTATTGTTATCATACCTTTTTTTCGCATAAAATTTCTAAGCTCACTCTCTTCTTGATCTTTTTTTATAAATTTTTTCACCTCTTCATCTACAACAAAAAGTTCGCCTATAGCAACTCTACCACTATATCCTGTGAAGTGACATTTGTTGCATCCTATTGCTTTGTATATTTTTGAGTTTTTGTGTATGTTGAGTTTTTCTTTGTATGTATCACTTGAATTATCAAATGTTTTACAATGAACACAAAGTTTTCTAACCAACCTTTGACTCAAAACTCCAAGCAATGAACTAGATATCAAAAACTCCTCTACTCCCATATCTACAAGTCTGGTGATGGCACCTGTAGAAGTATTTGTATGCAAAGTAGAAAATACCAAATGCCCTGTAAGTGCAGCTTGCACACCTATATGTGCTGTTTCTTTGTCTCTCATTTCTCCTATCATCACTACATCTGGATCTTGTCTTAGTATTGATCTAAGAGCTGATGCAAATGTGAGATTTACTTTTGTATTTGTTTGCACTTGATTTATATTTTCAGCATTATATTCCACAGGATCTTCTACTGTGATGACATTTAAGTTAGGCGATGTTATTTGTTGTAAGAATGAGTGTAAAGTAGTTGATTTTCCACTTCCTGTAGGGCCGGTAACCAATATCATACCATGCGAATGCTCTAAAAGTGGGTATATTTTTTTCATTAAATCTTTTTTAAATCCAAGTTGCTCCATAGATGGTATGTCGCTACTTTCCATCAATATCCTCATGACAACTCTTTCTCCATAATATGTAGGCAATATTGAGACTCTTATATCAAGTTTTTTGTTTGCTATAGTCACTTGTGTTCTGCCATCTTGCGGCACTCTTTTTTCAGATATATCCAAACTTGATATAACTTTTATACGACTTATTGCAAGTTGTGAAATCCTCTGGTCTAAGTCCATATATTTATTTAAGGCGCCATCAATACGAAACCTTATTTCACCTTTTTTTTCATGAATCTCTATATGTATATCACTTGCATCTTTTTTGATAGCTTGATAAAATATAGAATTGACTAGTTTTATAACAGGAGCTGCGTCTTCACTATTTAGAAGATCTTGATTTGTTTGTAAAAACTCCTTTAGTTCCATCTCCTCTTCATTTGTATCAATTGATAGCTCTGTGTTTTCATCGTTTGACATATTTTTTTCTGTGCGAATTTCCAAAAACTTATTTAAAAGTCTTTCAAAACTAATTTCATCTGTTAGATTTATCTCGTATTGGTTGTCTATTTTAGACAAAAACTCCAAAGAATCATTGATATGATTTGCAGTTAGCACTATGATTATTTTGCCATTCTTTTTGCTAAATAATGCAAAATATTTTATAGCAAGATACATATCAATATCATCAATCCATACTGGCTCAAAGTCTATATTATTTAGTTGTGGTATATTTATCATATGCTTGCTACTTCAAATCTTATGGTATTTGTTTTTGTTTTGATAAAAACAAACTTGCTTTTGCTTGCTTTATTTTTATTTTTGCTATTTTTATTTTCATATATCTTAAAAATTTCAACATCGTCAAATAACATATCTATATCCTTTATCATACCAAATTTATCATCTCTTAGTTTGTTGCTTGATTCAACTCTATATAATTTCTCATCTACTACTTTATATGCTACAAAGCTATAGTGCCTACTATACATAGAGTTTGTAGTTTGCAAAAATATTGTATCCAAATTTTGATTAAACTTATTGTCTATTTCAAATTTTTCTTTTATATTTAGCAAATCCATATAGATAAGTTTTATTTTCATGCTACTTGTTGAATTATTTTGTATGGATTTATTTATATTTTTTTGGTTTGTTTTAGTGAAGTTGAACACCTGGTATGAAAATACGAAGACCATACCGATTATCATAACAGATATTATAAGCTCCATAAGTGTAAATGCCTCTTTATTCATAAACTAACTTATATATTTGTATTTTATTTTTTTTGTTTGATAAAGATATTTTTTGTATATCTATCGTAAATATATCTGCAAATTCAAGTTGCGAAAAGTTATCAACTTTTATTTCGTATCGCGCTTGTGACAATATTTGTTTGATATCAAGATTGTCTATATTATAATTTAAAGACAATAAATCATAAGCTGATTTTGTCTTTTTGTTATAATCCTTTGTTATAGTTTCACTCATAAGCGATGCATCTTGATACAACGATCCTTTACTTGATACAAACTCAAGCATACTAATTGTAGTGTTGTTTAACTCCAACAAAGCAACCAATGAGAATGAAAGTATAACTATGCCCATGATAGCTTCTATCAATAAAAAGGAGCTTTTCACTATGCTCCGCCGATATTTATAGAAAATATTGGCAACATCATAGCTAGGACAATTATAGCTATTATTGTGCCAACGACAAGCATCATGATAGGTTCAAGCAAAGATAACATAAAAGCAATTTTGTCACTATTTTCTTCATCATATCTCATTGCTTGTGTTGAAAGAACAGTTTCAAGCATACTTGTCTCTTCACCCAATGCAACAGATTGGATAAAACTTTTAGGCAAAATATCTATATTTCTACCAAGTAGTGATGATGACAATTTGCCTCCTTGCACTACGAAAGTTGAAGAATCATCAAATATCTTTGACAAAACAACATTATCAAGAAGTTTTGACGAGAGCTTGATTGTTTCGACTAGTGTCATACCAGATCTTAAAAGTAGCGAGCACATATAGCTAAACCGAGAAAGCTCACTTATTAGCAAAATTTGGCCAAAAAGTGGTAGCTTTAACATTATGCCATCGTATGAGTATTTAAAGTTTTTTGAAACTTTGTTTAGATATTTTGTTGTTATCACAGCAGTGATTATCAACACCAATATCACCATATAATAATCGCCAACAAAATCACTAGATGCTAATACATATTTTGTGATAAGAGGTAGATCTTGTTTGTTTTGCTCAAATATGCCTATTACTTTTGGCACAACATAGCTTAACATAAATGAGACCATCAAAATAGCACTGATGATTATAAACATAGGATATGCAAGAGCATTTGAAATCTTTTTTTGGATTTTGTCCTGTTTTGATATAAATGCCGATAACTCAAGCAAAACTGTGTCTAACATACCGCCATTTTGTGATGCTTTGATACTTTGTATGTAAAATTGTGGTAGTTTTATCTGTTTTTGTATAGTCAAAGATGTCGCAAAATCTTTTCCTTCATCTATATATCTGCTCACTTCAGACAAGAAGTTTTTTATCTTTTTGTTATCACTATATTGTGATATAGCTAACTTCAAAGCACTTGATATTGTTATACCTGATTTGATATAAAAACTTAAATCTCTACTTAATGTAGACAACTCTTTTTTTGTTAGTTCTTTTGAAAATAGTTGTGCCATAAATTCAAAACTATGTTCATGATGCATTTTTATAGAGTTAAATATTATTCCACTTTGCTTAAGAGATTTTTTAGCTTCATCTATACTATTTGCCTCAATTGTAGCTGATACTTTTTTGAAGTTTTTATCAACACCTGTGTATTTGAAAATCATATTTTTAGTTTGTTCTTTTTATATATGCTTTTTTTGCATATTTTTTTTGAATATAGTTTAATGTTTTTTCAGCTTCATTTTTGTTTTTAAATGGACCCACATTTACTTCAAATACTCTTTTTCCTTTTGAGTTTAATTTTATCTTGGTGTTGCTATTTATAGTGTTGTCATCTCTTATATTTTTTACATTTTTCATACTATTATATGACCCGACATATACAGAATATAGATTATTTTTAGGTTTTTTAATAGAGCTTTTTTTTCTATAGTATTTTTTTTGTTGTTTTGAATTTGCACGAACTATAAAGCCATTGCTTGGTTGAGAAACTTTATCATCATTTAGCTTCTTTTTTCTTTTTTCTAACTTTACTTCTCTTACTTCGCCATTGTCCAATATCGCCATGGCCTTAGTTGTATAATCATCTTGTGCTAAAGCAAGCATATCTAAATCTTTTTTAAGTTTTGATATGTTTCTATTTTCGTCTATTATATAAGGAGTTAGCATGATAGCGAGCGATGTTTTTGAGTTTGTTTTGACTGTGTTTCTAAACAACCCTCCCAACAAAGGTATATCACCCAATAAAGGAACCTTTGATATTGATGTTGTTTCTTTAGTTTTGTTCAAGCCACCTAACATAACCATCTCAGAATCATTAACTATAGCTATAGTTTTAATTCGTCGCTTTGTTGTGATTGGTTGTCCGTTGCCATCAGAACCCAATACATCCTCTATCACTGTCTCTACTTCAAGTGTTACTTTGTTATCACTTGACAACCTTGGTTTTATCTTAAGTGTCAAACCTATCTCTTCTCTTTTGTAGCTATTTGTTGTGCTTGCTGTGCTTGA
>QMKX01000029.1 GCA_003643835.1 Campylobacterota bacterium | reverse complement strand
ACGATTGGAGCCACATCAACCAACGCCACGACAGGTGTAACTGAACGGATTAAAGCAACTATGAAAAACATCAAACTATATAGTGATACAACTTCAAGCACACTCGTAGGACAATGGAATTTAGATGAAACAAGTGGCACAACAGCAACTGATAGTTCAACAAATTCAAATGATGGAACACTTGCAGGTGGATTGGTATTTACAGGTGGAAGTGTGGATTTAACAGCAACAATCACTGGAACGATAAATGACCTACAAATAGAGGATGTATCCAGCTTCACGGACAAGAAACCAAGCCATTTTATAGATGGCAGTGGCAATGTAGGTGTAGTAAATAGCGTAGATGGTAGTGGGGTGATAACAGAATAAAGACAAGCCAATCTTTTATAACATAGGGTCAAATTCTTTAGCCTCGAATCTCGTGAAGCGGTAGAGGTGCCGTAGGCATCGTTCTCTTTGAGAAATTCGGGGTTCATAGAAATTAACTTCACAAACCACACCAGCTTCGCTGGTCTGGGACACAATATAAAACAACCAACAAAATAGTGTCTATTTTTATTTGTCATAGTTTGATATATCGGCCCGAACTTGTCTCTCGTCTTGGAACTTCTAACTTGTTCGAGGCAAGATACAGAAGTAGTTACATATGATAATATCCTTCAAGTTAAAAAAATCCAAAGTTATAAATATGGAGGTTTTTAGGAGTGTTTTTAAGTTTTTTATGTTATAATAATCAAAAAAGAGTCAAAATATGACAACACATCTTTTTGTAGACCGAATTTGCTTGAAATAAGCAGCACAATATGATGGCTGGCAAATGACTATAAAATTATTTTGAATTTACATCCAAAACCTAAAAAATGGCTCGGACAAAATTTTTTGAAAGATGGGACGATTCTAAACAAGATAATAGAAGCGATACCAAATGATGACAACCATATAGTAGAGATAGGACCTGGATTGGGCGATTTGACCCGATATCTACTCGTAGATAAAAAAGTCGTAGCTTTCGAGATAGACAAAGAGCTTGTCACGCATCTCGAGAAAAAATTTGAAAGGCAAATAAAGGCAAATAAACTTGAACTGACAAATATCGATGTCTTAAGGCATTTTCATAAGGGAACTTTGTATGATAGTAGTTACAATCTCGTGGCAAATTTACCATACAATATAGCTACAAATGTATTGTTGAGGGTGCTTGAAGATAACAACTGCAAAAATATTGTCGCCATGGTTCAAAAAGAGGTAGCGAGCAAGTTTGTAGCAGATGTAGCAGACAGGTCTTATGGGTCATTGTCTATTTTGTGCCAAAGCGCTTGTGTAAGTAGGCAAATCGTAGTAGATGTGCCAAAAGAGTGTTTCATTCCACAGCCAAAAGTTAGTTCTGCTGTGATATATTTACAAAAACTTAAATGCCCACAAACTACAAGTTTGGAGTATAAAAAGTTTTTGAAAATATGTTTCAATGCAAACCGAAAGACTATTTTAAATAATCTTTCAAAAAATTATAAAAAGACAAATATTTTGTCGGTATTAAATAGTTTGTTTATAAGACCAAACAAAAGGCCACACGAGGTCTCACTGGGCCAATACGATAATATATATAAATACTTAAAGGAAAACGATGATTGAAGAAAATCAAAACAACAACGAGATAAATGACGATATCAAATCAAAACAAGATATTGATACAAAAAGCGACCATATTTCACCACAAGGTGACCAACATAGACCGAGACATGACACGACACGCAGGAGAGAAAACAGACCGCCACAAAACAGAGGTCAACAAAACAGACAAGCTGACACAAGCAATCCAAACAAAAGAAAAGTTCCCACTACCGGATACGGTTGGGATAACGACCTCATAAAGGCATTTGCCAAAAACGAAGAAATTCAAAAAAACAGACTAGACCCAAATAGCAGAATTGACCTCAAATCTTCTGGCAAAATCAAAATCACTCCTCTGGGTGGTTTGGGCGAAATCGGTGGAAATATGATGATAATAGAAACTGACAAATCAGCTATAATTATAGATGTAGGTATGAGTTTCCCCGATGATACTATGCATGGAGTTGATATACTTATACCCGATTTTACATATTTGCGTTCTATTCGCAATAAAGTTTCTGCTATACTTATAACTCATGGACATGAAGATCATATAGGTGCTATGGCATACTTGTTCAAAGAGATGCAGTTTCCTGTTTATGGCACATCACTCCCGCTTGAGATGATAAGCTCAAAATTTGACGAACACAGGATTAAAGAGCACAAAAGTTATCTAAGAGCTATAGAAAAAAGGAGACCCATAAAGATAGGTGATTTTGAGGTAGAGTGGATGCACATAACTCACTCAATAATCGATTGTAGTGCTTTGGCTATCAAAACACCTGCTGGCACTATCATCCATACGGGTGATTTTAAGATAGACCACACCCCTATGGACGGTTATCCTACCGATTTTCATAGGTTGGCGTATTATGGCGAGAGAGGTATTTTGGCACTTTTGAGTGATAGCACAAACTCGCATTCTGCTGGTTTCACTAAATCAGAACGAACAGTAGGTCCTACTTTTGACAGGATATTTGCTACTGCTAAAGGCAGAGTGCTTATGTCAACATTTAGTTCAAATATACATAGAGTTTCGCAAGCAATTGAACATGGGTTAAAATACGGCAGAAAAATATGTGTCATAGGTAGATCTATGGAAAAAAACTTGGACATAGCTATAAGATTGGGTTATGTTAAATTTCCGAAAGATAAATTTATAGATGCACACCATGTCAATAAATACAAAGATAGCGAGATACTCATAGTCACTACTGGTAGTCAAGGCGAACCTATGAGTGCTTTGTTTAGAATGTCTGTGCACGAACACAGACACATCAAAATCAAACCAGAAGACCAGATAATTTTATCTGCCAGAGCAGTTCCGGGCAATGAAGCCAGTGTTTCTCAGATAATCAATCACTTGCAAAAGGCAGGGGCATCTGTAGCATATCAGGATTTCACTGATATTCATGTATCCGGACATGCAGGTCAAGAGGAGCAAAAGCTCATGATAAGGATGTGCAAGCCTAAATTTTTCTTGCCAATACATGGCGAGTATAATCATGCATTAAGACATGGCAAAACTGGTGTTTCGTGTGGTGTAGAAGAGCGAAATGTATATATCATGAGTGATGGAGAACAAATAGAAATAAGCGCAAAATCACTAAAAAAAGTCAAATCAATCAAAACTGGAAAAGTATATATTGACAACCAAAGAAACAACAAAATAGCAAATGATGTAGTCATAGATAGACAAACTATGGCAAACGACGGTGTAGTGATAATAGTAGCACAAATAAATTTAAATGACAGAAAATTGGTAGCACCAGCAAAAATCACTACATTTGGATTGACAAGTGGCAAGGCACAAGGATATCTCATAAAAGAGCTTGAAGATGTTTTGTCTCACTATCTTGACAATGTCAAACCTGGTATAATGCAAAATAACAAAGCTTTGGAAGATGAACTAAGAAAAGTGATACGAAAGCATTGTGTTAGAAAATTTCAAAAATATCCTATGATAGTGCCTACACTTTTGGTCCAATAAATTATGAGTTGTCAAGATATAGTTAAGGATGTGTTAGATATTGAGTCAAAAGAGCTACACAATGTGGCGAATAGATTGACAGACGACATAGACAAAGCTGTAGATATGATATACAAAACTAAAGGCAAACTAGTGATAATAGGGGTAGGTAAGTCTGGTTTAGTAGGCGCTAAGATGTCTGCTACATTTGCAAGCACTGGCACTAGTAGTTTTTTTATACACCCCACCGAAGCCTTGCACGGAGACTTGGGGGCTATCAGTGTTGACGATATTGTTTTAGCTATAAGCTATAGTGGCAAAAGTGATGAGCTTGTAGCTTTGTTGCCGCACATAAAACGAATCAATGTGCCATTGATTGGTATGTCAAGCAGCATAGACTCTGTGCTCGGTCAAAATAGCGACGCATTTATAGATATATCTGTGACAAAAGAGGCATGCCCTCTTAATATCGCACCTACTTCATCTACTACTATCACTATGGCACTCGGTGATGCCTTGGCGGTGTGTCTTATGAAAAAGAAAAATTTCCAAAAGGAAGATTTTGCTTCTTTCCACCCCGGAGGAACACTCGGCAAAAAACTTTTTGTCAAAATAAAAGATATAATGAGAACTGACAATTTGCCTATTGTTCCATATGGAACAACCATCAGAAATGCTATCGTGAAGATGGGTGAGGGTATGTTGGGCTCTGTTATAATAATAGACGAGCATAAAAAATTGCTCGCTATATTGAGCGATGGTGACCTTCGTAGGGCATTGAGCAAGCCAAATTTTGCGATAGATGATGATATTTTGAGTATATCAACAAAAAATCCTTTCACTATAAAAGATAAAAATATGCTTGCTGTCGATGCGTTGAGCACGATAGAAAAAAACAAAATTCAACTTCTCGTAGTCGTAGATAAAGAAAATAAAATATCGGGAGTTGTGCATATTCATGACCTCATAGAAGCTGGTATCAAATAGATGACAAGTGAAATTAGATTGAACAAATATATATCATATAGCACAAAATACAGTAGAAGGGAAGCAGATGAACTTATAAAAAACTACAAAGTCAAGATAAACAACCTAACTGTCACAAATTTGTCGACAAAGGTTTTAGCAGATGATACGGTCTCAATAAACAATAAAAAGATTTTTTATAATCCAAACCAAGAATACACCGTGATAGTTTACAATAAACAAAAAGGTGAATTGGTATCAAAAACAGACCCACGAAATAGGCAGACAGTTTACAATTCTATCGCTTCAAAGTTTTCACATTTTAACCCTGTAGGAAGATTGGACTATGCCAGTGAAGGTGTATTGTTGTTAACAGATAGTGTAGATATAGTCAATAAACTCAGCAACTCTAACTTAGAAAGAACATACAAATTAAAGTTAGATGGCAAAATATCTCAAGATATATTAGATGCCATGACAAAAGGTATGAAACTTGACGATGCCACAAAAGGAGCCCACACTCATACAAAAATAGTATCTATGGAGTTTAAGCCATTTGTTGCATATCAGATATTATCAAACGGAGATAAATTTTCTAAAATCAAAGTGATATTAAATGAAGGCAAAAACAGAGAACTTAGAAGGTTTTTTGGTTTTTTTGACTTAAATATATTGGACTTAAAACGACTTGATTTTGGCGGTATTTCATTGAACTCTTTGCCTTCAGGCAAACATAGATACCTTACGAGACAAGAATATAGGGATTTGAGATACTATATCAAACAAGAAAACAAACCTAAAAATAGACAAATAAACAAAGACGATGTTCCACATAGAACATAAAGACTAATATATGCACAAATATGACATAACCGTAGTGGGAGCAGGACACGCAGGAGTAGAGGCATCGCTAGCATCTGCACGGATGGGTAAAAAAACTATGCTCATAACTATGTCTATAGATCAAATATGTGCCACAAGTTGCAACCCAGCCATAGGTGGACTGGCAAAAGGCCACATAGTGCGTGAAATAGATGCACTCGGTGGGGAGATGGCAAAATGCACCGATAAAACTGGCATACAATTTAGGGTGCTAAATGCTAGTAAAGGCGCAGCAGTCCAGGGAAGTCGCGCCCAGATAGATATGGATGAGTATAAAAACTATATGAAAAATATTTGCTTAAATACAAAAAATCTGTCTGTATATCAAGATGAAGTCGTTGATATAGTCATAGAAAATGAATTGGTAGAAAAAATAAAAACAAAACTTGGATTAGATATTTATACAAAACAACTGATATTAACTACCGGGACATTCTTAAATGGCGAAATACACATAGGTAAAAATAGCTTTCCTGCTGGTAGAGCATGTGAAAAACCATCAAATAATCTTAGTGACAGCCTATCTAAATTGGGATTAAGTTTGAGGAGATTTAAGACAGGAACACCTGCGAGAATAATAGCAAACAGCATAAAATTTGATGAAATAGAACAACACGGCGGCGATAAAAAACCATCGCCTTTAAGTTTCCAGACAGACAAACAAAATTTTAATCCGACACAAAACTCATGTTATATAACCTATACAAATAAAATAACACACGACATAATCAAAGAAAATATCGCAGACGCACCAATGTTCTCAGGCCAAATACAAGGTATAGGACCCAGATATTGTCCTAGCATAGAAGACAAAGTTTATAGATTTTATACAAGAGATAGACACCAGCTTTTTTTAGAGCCACAGACAAAAGAGGCAAACGAATACTATATCAATGGTTTGAGCACATCCTTGCCGACAGAGATACAAGACAAAGTTATAAAATCAATAAAGGGGCTGGAAAATGCTGTCGTGTCAAGATATGGTTATGCCATAGAGTATGATTTTATAGATACAAAAGTTTTGACTACAAAATTATCACATAAAACTATCACAAACCTATATTGTGCCGGCCAAATCAATGGCACTACAGGCTATGAAGAAGCAGGGGCACAAGGCTTGATAGCAGGTATAAACGCAAGCTTGAGCTGCGACAAAAAACCAGCTTTTGTTTTAAGACGAGATGAAGCATATATCGGTGTATTGATAGATGATTTGGTGACAAAAGGCACAAATGAACCATATAGAATGTTTACAAGTCGTGCTGAGTATAGGCTGCTCTTGAGAGAAGAAACAGCAGATATAAGATTGGGCAAATATGGATATGAGTTTGGCCTCATAAATAAAACAACACATAACAAAACGAAAATAAAAAATGAAACGATAAGTTTAGCAGTTGAAAATATGCTATCTGTTTGGTTCAATCCAAGCAAAGATAATTTAAAACTATTAGAATATGTAGGCGAAGATAAAATCAGCGACAAAACAAAACTTATAGATATAGTAGGGCGAAGCACCATGACAAAAGAAAAGCTCGATATAATAGTGCCAAAATACCGCACACTTGGCGATTATATCAAAAACGAAATAATAATTCATGCGAAATATTATAGATATATTCAAAAACAACAAAAACAGATATCAAAGATGAAAAATATGCTTAACCTTAAAATACCAGATGGTATTGACTATAATAGTTTATCAGGCTTGTCTTTGGAGGTTGTAGAGAAATTAAACCTACATAAACCTGAAAACCTATTTCAAGCCTCACAAATAAGTGGAATTACCCCAAGTGCTGTAGATATATTGCTTCTGAATATATCAAAAAGGATAAGAGATGTTTGACAAAATTTTGAGATTTTTTATAAACAATAGCAGATTGAATTATAGTTTATTTGTGCTCATATTTGCTATAGGTGTAGTGGCATATATCAAGATGCCTAAAGAGATATTTCCTTCATTTGAGTTGGATATGGTAGTTGTATCCGGTAGCTACAGTGGAGCTAGTGTTGATACCCTAAATAAAATCATAGTTCAAGAGCTCGAGAATGATCTAAAAAGTATCACAGGTGTAAATACCATATCTACAGTAGTCAAAGCAGGAAGTTTTTCTATCATATTGGAACTACAAAAAGGGGTAAATATATATAACACATCGTCTAAAGTTAAAGATGTTGTAAATACAAATAAATCAAACCTGCCAGCAGATATGAATGACCCCATCGTCAAGACGGTAGATTTGACAAAAAAACTTCTCGAAGTGGTAATATCTTCTGATAAATACACCACAAATGAACTTAAAATCAAGGCAAATGACTTCAAAAGTGACATGTTGAGTATAAAAGATATTCAAGATGTCAAGATATATGGCGATAGTGATATATATTATGAGGTTAAATTAGATGAAAAAAAGATAGAAGCATTTGGATTTTCGCCACAGAAAATATCAACTGCTATACAAGCTATATCTTATATCTACCCTCTTGGGAAAATAGAAGACAATAAAAAGCACTATTTTTTATCTACAAATAATGGAGCTAAAACTGCAAATGAGTTAAAAAATACGAAAATAACAGTATCAAATCAAAGTGTGTATCTAAAAGACATAGCTTTCATATCCAAAACACACGAAGATACAAATACATTATATTCTATCAACAAACAAAATGCCATAAATTTAGTCATAAGCCAAAATAAAAATGGCAGCGCTATAACAGCAGAGAAAAAAGTGATTAAGATATTGTCAAAATTTAACAATCTTGATGAATATATCACCTATAAAATAGTTGACAATCAATCAAAAAAGATAAAAACAAGACTAAATACGGTAACTTCTAATATTTTATTGGGTATCATCATCATAACATTGATAGTAGCATTGCTTATAAACAATAGAATGGCATTGGTTATATTTATAGGCATACCTACATCGTTTGTCATGGCATCTGCTGTATTTTTTATAGCAGGATATAGTATCAATTTGATATCTCTTGTTGGAGTGTTGCTGGCACTGGGTATAATTGTTGATGATGCTATAGTAGTAAGTGAGCAAATTCAACAATATGTTGAAAAAGGTACTCCGATAAAGCAAGCATGCTTACAAGGTGCAAAAGATATGTTTAAGCCAGTAACGATAGCTAGCTTGACTACAATGTTTACATTTTTGCCAGCACTTATGCTCAGTGGAACCATGGGCGAAGTCATAAAGCTAATACCAATTGCTTTAAGTGCCTTGGTATTAGCTTCTCTTATAGAATCGTTTATATTTTTGCCAATACATGCTTCGCATATACTGAAAAAAGGTGCCAAAACGCTGTCGTGGCAAAGAGCAAATAGAATTTATAGTGGTGTTATTCATCTTATTATGAGGCACAAAAGAGTATTTTTGGGTATATTTATAGTTGGCGTGCCACTATTGTCGGTGCTTATCATCAAAAGCTCACACTTTCAAATGTTTCCTTCGTTTGATACGACTATAGTAAATATAGCTTTAAAATCAAACCCAAACACCACAGTCAAACAAAGTAATACAATAGTCAATGAAGTCAGCCATGAGTTGCTCAAACACAAAGAAAAATGGGGTATCAAGAATATATCATCGATAGCAGGGTATAGACGAGATAGCGGAGGTAATAGTGAGACATACCCTTATGTGTCAAGCATAACAGTTGAGCTTCACGAGCTAACACCGCAAAATTTTGTAGATAAATATATCACTCCGGTGCTCAGTTTTTATAATGACGACACAGATAAAAGCAGGCAACACTCATCGCAATATGTATCAAAACAGATGAAACAATTTTTAGATAAATCAGGATTGAAACAAAAGCTAAATTTGATAGACCTGTCGGTTGTCCAAAAAAAAGTAGGTCCTATTAAAGCAGATATAAAGATAGGTTTGGTATCGTCTGATTTTATAAAGATAGATAAGCATATCAAAGAGCTTGAAAATAGCTTAAATAGTATTGAAGGAATAGTTTCGGTAGCTAATTCATCGAGTTATGGCGCAGATGAGCTTAAATTGAAGATAAACTCCTATGGCGAATCGTTGGGGTTAGATGAACAGACGCTGGGACAACTATTGTCAAATAGATATTTAGATGTCAAAAAAGCCACCGTATTTGATAAAAATGGCATTGTAGACATAAAGATAAAATCCGCTTACAAAGATGATTTTAAGGAGTTTGAAAAGCAAAAGATAGTTCTAAATGATGGCACCACAACTACTTTAGACAAAGTTTGCGAGTTTAAGTTTGTGAGGTCGTTTGAGAAAATCACCAAAGAAAATGGTGAGACAAACTTTTATGTATTTTCAAATGTAGACCCAAAAATTATAACAGCATCGGAAGTTTTAGCACAGATAGATCCACTTTTGGAGACGATACGAGCTGATGGAGTAAAGATAGTCCTCAAAGGTGAAGCAGAAAAAAATGTTGAGCTAAAAAATGATATGATACTGGCTACTTCGCTTGCCATGGTGCTGGTCATGCTTAGTATGCTGTATTTGTTTAATAGTTTTAGGCAAACTGCTATAGTTATGAGTGTGATACCTTTTTCACTTTTGGGGGTTTTGATAGGCCATATCATAATGGGAGTAAATATAGGAATGACCTCTATCATCGGTGCGCTGGGATTGGCAGGAGTTGTTATAAACGATGGTATAATCATGATGACATTTTTAAGAAAAGCTAAAAATTTGGACGAAGTATTTGAAAACTCTGCAAAGAGATTTAGACCTATAATATTGACAACAGTAACTACACTTATAGGTATATCATCGCTTATATTTTTCCCTACAGGACAAGCAGTGATATTTCAACCTATGGCTATAGCTTTGGGGTTTGGCTTGGCTTGGGGCACTGTGCTAAACTTGATATATTTACCAGTATTGTATAGCTTTGCATATAGAGTTCATCATGAAGTGAAAAAATAAGTGTCACCTTGTAAGTAGCAATTCTAACGAATTAAGCTATTTTGAATAACCAAAGCCAATACAATAAGCAACGATATACCAGCACTTTTGCCATAAAGTTTGTTTGCTGTAAAAAACACAAACATAAGCGATACAACAAAGGCTGCTACAATATCAAATGATGCCATGTTTAATTTTATAGCAAGTGGGTTCACCATGGCACTAAAACCCAAAACAATACTAAAATTTGCCATATTGCTACCAATTATAGCACCTATTGCCATATCTATATTTGACTTTTTTGCAGCTTTGATGGCCACAACTAACTCTGGTAAACTTGTGCTAAAGGCTATCAAAAAGATACCTATAACCCACTCATTTATACCAAAAAAGATAGCTATGTTCGTAGCACTATGAACAGCAAAATTTGCCCCTGCTACAACTGCTACAAATCCAAATAAAATGATGGCAGTTGTTGAAATCCAACTAAAGCCGACATTGTTTTGTTTGTCTGTTTCTATATCGTTCGATTTGAGCAAAAATAGCAAATATGACCACATAAGGCAGACAAATAAAACACCATCGATAAACCCTATCGTTCCATCTAAACTAGCGAGCAAAAATACAAACAAAGGTAATACAATCCAGACACTATCTTTAGCAAAGATATCTCTTTGTGCTTTTGCATTTTTTGATATCAAAAATACAACACTAAGCACCAAAGCTATATTGAATATAGTGCTACCTATCACATTTGATACAGCAATATCTGCTTTGTTTATATACGAGGCTTTCATGCTAACCGCCATCTCTGGCAAACTTGTGCCAAGTGCTAAAATAGTAGCACCTATGATAAAAGGTGATATATCAAAATGATTTGATATTTTTTCGCTTTGGTTCACGACAGCATCGGCACCATATATCAAAACAATCATACTTACAATAAAAATAAAAATATCTATCAAACACAACTCCTTGTCGTCAGGCTCTTGTTTAGCTTAAATTTTTTTATAAGCATAAGCTCTTCTTTTGTTTGTTTGCCGTTATCTTTTTCGTGGTCAAACCCTACAAGATGGAGAAGCCCGTGTATATAAAGAATCTTAAACTCATCTTCTAAACTATGATCAAATTCATTTGATTGTTCCACTATAAAATCAAATGATATAACTATAGAGCCCAATATGTCAATATCTTTATAAACAAAACTAAGCACATCGGTTGGCTTATTGATATCTCTGTATTTTTGATTTAAATTTTTTATTGTTTTGTCATCTGTTATCATTAGTTCAATATCTTTTGTAGTATATAACTTAGTTATATTATTTAAAAATTTTTCATCTACAGCAAGGTTGAAGCTATTTTTTATATCAATCATATAGCTTGATAGGCGATGTCTGTTCTTATTTTTTTGCCTGCGAAGTGCACTTGCCCACATAATTTGTATGCAACATCTCTCGCTTCTTTTATATTTGTAGCTGTGCCCACACATAAAAGCACTCTGCCACCAGTAGCAAAAAGTTCACCGTCATTTTTTGTAACACTTGCATATGATATGTGTGAATTATTGATTATCGTTTTGTCGTGTATTTTATCTATGATTATTTGTGTTGCCTTGTCTTTTTTATATGGGTAATTTTCGCTTGTCATGACGACAGAAACACAAAATTTTTTACTCATTTGTAGCTTGTATGTGTTTAAACTATTTGTAGCAGCTTTGTAAAATAGGTCAAATACACTTGAGTTTATAAGCGGCAGTATGGTTTCACATTCGGGGTCGCCAAATCTAACATTGTATTCTAATACCACCGGTTCTTTTGATACTACCATAATACCCATAAACAATACACCGGTAAATACGGCTTTTTCTTTTTTCATGCCCTCTATCGTCGGGTTTAAGATATTTTTTTCTATTTTGTTGTATATATCTTGAGTTACGAGAGGTGTAGGACAGTATGCGCCCATACCTCCTGTGTTTGGTCCTGTATCGCCATCACCTACTCTTTTATGGTCTTGTGCTGCCGGTAGGACTACATAGCTGTTCTCATCGCATATGGCAAATACTGACAGCTCAAATCCATCTAAAAACTCTTCTATTATAACTTTATTTCCAGCTTCGCCAAAACTTTTGCCTATCAGCATATTTTTAGCTTCATCTTTAGCTTGCTGTTTGCTTGTAGCTATTATGACACCTTTGCCTCCGCAAAGGCCATCTGCTTTGACGACTATAGGAGTATTTGCCATATTGTCTATAAAATTGTTTATATCTTGCAGGTTGTTGGATTCTATAAATTTAGCTGTTGGTATATTGTATTTTTTTAAAATATTTTTCATATATGCTTTGGAACCTTCAAGCTGTGCAGGAAGTTTATTTGGACCAAATATATTTAATCCATTTTTTCTAAATATATCGCATACACCATCAACCAAAGGTTGTTCTGGCCCAACTATTGTGAGATTAATTTGATTTTTTTTGGCCCACAAAACTAATTTACCATAGTCATCTATTTTGATGTTTTGTCCCAAGTTGGTTGTTGCACCATTGCCAGGGTTGAAAAAAATATTAAATTTTTTATTTTCATCTTTGAGTGCTTTGGCTATAGAATATTCTCTACCGCCAGATCCAAGTATTAGTATATTCAAGTATTACCCTTGTGTTTTAAAGTCCAGATGACCGTTGTTTAAAGTTCAGCCCATAAAAGCTAAAAATTTGCTATAAGAGAAAGACATCAAAAACTTCAAAATGAGCTTTATATATGCTTATGCTACTATATAGTCTACATATGTTTGTTGGACCCTATATTTATAAATACCACGAATCATCCAGTTGATAATAATATCAAAAATTGCTTAAAGATACAATTTTTTCTATATCATTTGTCAAATCCTTTGTCCATATTTGCCCATTTGTTAGTTCTTGTTTGTTTAATATCGCTATATTTGTAGCAGATTTTTTAATTGCATTGTTGAAATGTTTAGTAAAGCTTCGTATTTTGTAGTCAGTCAAAACAATATAATCACTTCTTTTTTTTGACACAATCTTGCTTAATTGTTCAAGAGCTTCGTCATTGGTAGCGCCAATATACCATATATCTTGGTCTTGTTTGGGTTTGTTTATGAGTTCCAAAAGCCTCTCTATTCCTATAGCAAAGCCAACTGCACTAACTTTTTCACCACCTAGTTGCTCAACAAGATGATTGTATCTGCCACCACCAGCAATAGCATTTTGCGAGCCTATGTCACCACTAATAAACTCAAAAGCTGTTTTTGTATAGTAGTCTAATCCACGAACCAAATTTTTATTTACAATGTATTTTATACATAGACTATCTAGCGAGCCCATAAGCGAATCAAACTCGTTTTGACAAATTTTGCACAAGCTGTCTGTGATTTTGTCTATATTTTGTAGTTTTTCTTGGCATTTTTCATTTTTGCAATCAAATACTCTTATAGGGTTTGTGATTTTTCTTTTTTCGCAAATATCACAAAGCTTTATGCCAGATATGTTGTTTAGCAAATTTTTTTTATATGATGGCATACAATCATCGCAACCAAGTGAATTTATATGCAACGTAGTAGGTATCTCAAAAAATTTAAAAATATTTACAACCATATCTATGATATTGAGATCTTCCATATACGAATCTTCACCAAAAGTTTCACAACCAAACTGATGAAATTGTCTTAACCTGCCTTTTTGAGGTCTTTCATAACGAAACATAGGACCATAATAAAAAAACCTAAATACACCACCAGCTTTGTCTATCTTTTTTTCTATAAAATGTCGCACAATCGAAGCAGTGCCTTCTGGGCGAAGAGATACATCATTGTGGCCTTTGTCTGTAAATCTATACATCTCTTTTGTAGCAATATCACTACTGTTGCCTACTGACCTTTCAAATAAAACAGTTTGTTCTAATATAGGGGTAGATATGTATTTGTGACCATATTTTTGTGCTATTTTAGAGCATCTTTGCAAAAAATATAAAAATTTTTCTGCTTGAGCTTCGCTTATATCATTCATTCCTCTCAAGCTTTGGATTTTGTCCATCTATATTGGATAGTTTTCAGCGACAAAATCAATATCTTTGTCACCCCTTCCGCTTAAATTTACCAATATATTTTCATTTTTGTTTTGTTTTGCATAATTCATAACAAAAGCTACTGCGTGGGCTGATTCAAGTGCAGGTATTATACCTTCAAGTTTTGAGAGGCGATAAAAGGCATCTATAGCTTCATCATCATTGCATAAACCTATTTTTGTTCGTCCTATTTCGTTGAGATAAGCATGCTCTGGCCCTACTGAAGGATAGTCAATACCACTACCAATACTATGCACAGGAGCAGGTTCGCCATCTTTATCTTTTAGCATAATTGAGTTAAATCCGTGCATTATTCCGGGTGTTCCATAACTCAAGCTCGCACTATGTTCGCCAATTTTATCTCCCTTGCCCATAGGTTCTACACCATATAGTTTTACATCATCGTCTATAAATCCACTAAATATTCCCATAGCATTTGAGCCACCACCCACACATGCTGCCACCATATCTGGTAAATCAATTTTTGTAAGTTCTTTAAACTGTTCTTTTGATTCAAAACCAACTACACTTTGAAAGTCTCTTATCATCTTTGGATATGGGTGTGGCCCAACCACCGACCCAATACAAAATAGTTGGTTTGTTGGGTCTTTCATATATGCTTCAAATGCACTATCTACAGCCTCTTTTAAAGTTTTTAGACCATGAGTTGCCGGCACTACTTTTGCTCCGAGTATTTGCATGCGAATGACATTTGGCCGTTCTTTTTTTATATCTACTTCACCCATATGTATTTCACACTCCAAGCCAAAATATGCCGCAGATGTAGCTAATGCCACTCCGTGTTGCCCAGCTCCTGTTTCTGCTATTAGTTTTTTTATGCCCAATTTTTTTGCCAATAGTGCTTCTGCCATGGTGTGGTTAAGTTTGTGTGCTCCCATGTGGTTTAGGTCTTCTCGTTTTAGATATATTTTTCCACCTCCACAAAATTTTGTCAAATTTTTTGCATATGTTATGGGAGTTGGCCTACCTTGAAAATGTTTTCTAATATACTTCAATTCATTTATAAACTTATTTGATTTTGATAATTCATCATATGCTTGGCGTATCTTTTGAAATGGCTCTTCAAGTGGCGGGGGCAAAAATGACCCTCCGTATTTGCCAAAATAGCCATTTTTATCTGGCATAGTTTCTAAGTATTGATTTTTCATATTTACTCCTTTGTGTTTAGCTTACATCCATTTTTGTTGAAGTTTGTCATATCCATAAATATCTGGATAGAAATAGGTAAGACCATCATCATCTACATAAACTGTGAGATAATTAATATATATGTCAAGCTTATTTTTAAATACAAAATGTCTATTTTGTTTGCTTTTTAGGTGTTCTTTTATGTTTTTATTGGTGTATCTTTTATCATCTTCTACAAGTATATCAAGCAACTTAAAAGGTTTGTAAATTCGAATACAACCAGAACTGTATGCTCTGGTATTTCGTTTGAAAAGTGATTTATGATTTGTATCGTGCATATATACTGCATATCTATTTGGAAAAAGAAACTTAACTCTACCTAATGCGTTGTTGTCACCCGGAGCTTGGGTAAATTCATATGGAACATTGTCATCTTCGTCGTATTCAAACCAGTTTATATCTGTAGATGCTACAGGTACTCCATCTCTTGTTATTTTTATATTTTTTCTTTGCCCGTATGTAGAATCCAGCATCATCTTGTCCACAAAATCTCTTTGTATTATCGATTGAGGAACTCTCCAGTATGGGTTTATGACAAATGAAGATAATCTATCTTTAAATACAGGAGTAGGTCTTTTATATTTACCTACGACCACTTTTGTGGCATAGCTTACCGTGTTGTCTTCTATGATTCTTAGCTTGAAGCTGGGTATATTTATCTCTATGTATTTGTTTGGAAAATTTAGAGGTAGCCACCTGTGACGCTCTAAATTTAAGTTGATTTGGGCTATTTTGTCTGCTACTGGTATATTTAGTTTTTGTATAGTTGTTTTGCCTATGTTGCCATCTGGTTTTAAACCATGACGAAGCTGAAATTGAATTACAGCTTTCAGAAAGTTTTTGTCATAAAAAGGTGTCAAGTTTTGTTTTAAATCAAGACCATCTGTATGCATTAACCTTTTTTTTATTTGCGGTATTCTTGTGTCATTTGTGTTGTATCTTATGGTTTTACCATAAGCTATCGGCCTCCATATGCCCATTTTTTGTATTTTTTTGTATTTTTTTATGCTATTTTTCAGTTTTTTATGTTGTATGTAGTTTGTTTGTATGTTTATGATGCCATTTAAAATTTTGTCATGATTTAAAGCGTCTGCTATATATTTTTCTAATTCTACTTTTTTTTTGAGGTAATCCCATTCAAACTTATTTTTTTTGTCTTGCTTTTTTTTGATTTGCCTTATGGCATTTTTCATATCATCAAAATCTATATTTCCATAATACTGATAATAAATAGTTT
>QMKX01000028.1 GCA_003643835.1 Campylobacterota bacterium | reverse complement strand
TTTAAGAAAATACCTAATCCTATGTGTTATTTTCTTGAAGTATTATTAGATTTTCCCCCCCCCCCATTTTCTTTAGTAAGTGAGTTGCCGACTACATAGTTGAAAAGCATAGATGAAAGTATGATAGGTAAGTATGCAATGTTCCACCAGCTATAAAAAAACAGACTACTAAATACCAAGAAGCCTTTTGAGGCGACTATTAGTCTTTTGTGATTTAGATAGAAATATATTACAAATGTGAAAGGTAGAAAAACAAATATAAATTCATAACTGTTAAATAGCAAATATAGCTCCTCTTAAATATGTGGCATTATATCCTGTTTAGCTGAAAGTTTATTATCTCTTGATACAAAGATATAGATATGGCAACAAAAAGTACATAGCGATACAAGACAAAGCTATTTAAATATTTGTGAACTTTAAGTTTCATCTGCTACAATAACACAAAAAGGAAACTCATGAGATCGCACGACATCATAGCATACCTGAAAACTCTCAAGCATGACTTGAAATCCGAAGGCATAGTGAGTGTTGGGCTTTTTGGTTCGTGTGCGAAAGATACACAGACCAAACATAGCGATATAGATATAGTCTATAAAACTACAGACAAATTTATACACAAACACAAAGGCTGGACGGCATTTACTTATCTCAACACAAACCTGAGAGACAAAGTATCTATGAAGTTTAAGTCGCATACAGATATGTTTGATATCAACAGCGACAGTGCACTCAAAGACAAGATAATGAGCCAAGCCATATATGCATGATAGCACCGATAGACAAAGACTAGAAACTAAACCAAACCAACAAAACCATAAAGAATATTTAGATACAATACCACAGGAGAGATATTATGGACAAAAATGAGATACTCAAAAGAAGATTTGCAAAAGCAGACAAGCATTATATAGCTTTGAAAGAATACAAAAGCTCCATAGATGATATGCTCCAAACTAAAAATATCTACGATCCGTTTGTATTTAATACTTTAAAAGTCGAACATAGAGCCATGCTAGATGCATATCTCAAAAGATTTGCATCTTTGCAGGATTTTTTAGGCAACAAGATATTTGGCATGCTTTTAGCAGTCGCTGGTATAGGCACTACAAAGATGAGCGAAGTGTTGTCAAATATAGAAAAAGAGTGTATCATAGACAGTCTCGAAAACTGGATAGAGATAAGAGATGTGAGAAACGAGCTTGAACACGACTATCCTGAAGAACTAATTGAGGCACTGAACGACTTGAGATATTGCATAGAAAATTTTGACAAAATAGAAAAATACTATCTAAATACTTTAGCTTTTTTCGAAAGACACACCACATGAGAGTATCCAAAAAAGTTGTTAAAATTATTCATGATAATATCAATAAAAGTTTTGGCGATGTTCGGGTGTATTTGTTTGGAAGTCGCACAGATGATACACAAAGAGGAGGCGATATCGATATAGCTATAGATACAGATATACAAAAACGAGAGTTTAGAGACAAACGGTTGCAGTTGTTGGGATTGTTGGCGAAAATTGATTTTGACTACAAGGTCGATATAGCCGACTACAACACCCCAGACACACTACTACACAAAGAGATTCGCAACAACGCCATAGCACTGTAGCTATAGCAGTCGCTAGTTTGTTATCGTGACTTATAGACAAGACCATATATGAAAAACATAGTAAACACAGACCATATCAACCAAAAAGATGTGGAACTCACACGACTTTTTGTATCCTCTACCAAAGTGCCAAAATACATATTGGGTGTCAACAAGCTCACCAAATCTGTGCAAAAATATGTCCGTGTAGATGGGGTCGTAGATGATTTTACCAGAGTTCAAACATCGAGAAACAAAGCTATACTAGATATAGACGACATAGCCAAAGATGGTATAGTCATAGTGGTATCAACTGCAAGTCCGCTGGAAGTAGCACAAAAGCTGGACGATATGGGCATAGACAACTTGAACTACACGAGCTTTTATAGATATGCTACTTTTAAACTAATTGCCCCGCCTTTTATGATCGATTTTGCAGATGATTTTGCCAGAAATCGTGACAAATACGAAGCCATATACAACATACTATCGGACAATCTATCAAAGACGATATTTGAAAAGATTATCAACTTCAAGCTCACATTTGATATCAAGTTTATGCGAGGATTTACAAACGACCACAAGGAGCAGTATTTTGACAAAACTATACTGCCAGATATGCCAAACATAGTTTTTGTAGATGGTGGCGGATATATAGGCGATACAGCAAGACAAGTTGTCAAACTTTATCCAAACTTCCAAAAGATATATCTAATAGAACCAAATCAAAAAAACATAACCATAGCCAAAAAGAGACTAAAAGATATAGACAACATAGAGTTTGCCAACATTGGCTTATCGAACCAAAAGGCTACTTTAAACTTCGATGACGATAGGTCGTATTCTACGATATATGGAGCAGGAGCGACCAATATATGTGTGGATAGCTTGGACAATATCATCACACAAAAGGTTGATTTTATCAAGCTTGACATAGAAGGAGCAGAACAAGATGCCATAGAAGGAGCCAGACAAACGATAGCGAGATACACTCCTGTGATAGCTTGTTGTATCTATCACAAAGCTGACGACTGGCACAAGATACCACAAAAAGTATTGAGTATCAATGACCGATACAATATATACATGCGACACTATATGGAGGGTATTTTTGAGACGGTTATGTATTTTGTGCCTAAAACCACCTAAAAATTACAAAATTGTATTTTATAAAATCTAACTACCCAGACTCGTATGTTTGATTTGCTATATATTTATTGATATGTTTGTCTTGTGTTTGTCTTAATTGTAGTGGAGATTGTATCAATAGATTTGGTATCCATTTTTGTATAAATTGCAATACCTCCTCCTCTTGTGTATAATCAATAGTCAACACAATAGAACCATCTGATTGTTTACGGACAAATTTTTGTGTTTGAAAAAACTTTTTGCTGTTTTTCCCAAAAAACATAGCGATATTTGGCAAAGCTTTCAATCTGGCGGTTTTAGTTCTTTCGTTCAAATTTGTTTTTGAATTTTGTATATTTTTTAGTTTGTTTATATATTTTTTTATCTTTGTTAAACTTATTGTTTGATTTTTGTTATGCTTTCCTAACTCAATAATTTGGCTTGCTGGATACAGCTTGATATTCTCTTGTGTATCTAAAACTGCTACAAACCAGTTGCTGTCGGTATATATAAACTTCAATATACAAACATCGTATAATACCGTTTGGTCTTGGAGTTTTATATCTACTATGTGTTTTTTGATTATTGCTTTTTTTAGGTGTTTAAATATTTGCAAACTTTCGAGTTGCTTTAAGCTTTTTAATGGTTGATCAATTGTTTGATATATGTCATAACTGCTTGTTGTATGATTTTGTAATATATCTACAATATCTTCGTCGTAGTCCTTGATAGTTTGAATTATAGCAGATATTTCACCTTGATAATCAAGCGATGATTTAAGCAAGTTGATTTTATGTATATATGAGTATGCTTTTTTTTTGACTATTTTATGTTTGACTATATCTTCAAACTCTTGTTCCAATGTTTCAAACATCCTACCTATTTGTTTTGTTTCTAAATTTAAAGCCTTTTGAATCTCTTGGTCGTATGCTGTGAAAACTTTATTTGGGTTTTGTTTTAGCTTGCTTATCAGATAAAAATATTTAGAGATATTTGTGCTCATTTGAACTCATCTATAAACATTTTCAATTGTGTTAATATATTTTTTGTATTTTGATTGTTTTCTACCAATGCTATACGAACATACTGTTTTTTCGTTTTTGCTTGACCCAAATATGAGCCTGGCAGCACTTTTATATTTTTTTTCTCGTATAGTTGCTGGGTGAATTTTATCTCATCGCTGACATCCAACCAAATATAAAATGTAGCTTCAGGTATAACTACACCTAAAATATCATGTGCTAATGCCATATTTTGAGCATATATTTTACGGAATTTTTCTGCGTTTGTGTCATCGTTCCAAGCTACTATTGAAGCTTGCTGAAGTGGCAAAGGTATAGCACAACCTACATATGTCCTGTATGTTTGGTATTTTTTTATGATATTTTCATCGCCACATACAAATCCACTTCGCAAACCAGGTGCTGAGTTTCGTTTGGATATGGAGTTCAGTGCCAAACAATTTTTAAAATTTAAATTTTTTATAAGTTTGCAAGCTTGGAGTATTGATGGTGGCTTTGTGTTATTATATATCTCGCTATAACATTCATCATTTATAAGTACGAAATCAAATTCTAAAGCCTTTTGCACCCAAAGCGATAGCTGCTTTTCATCAATCGTAGCACCTGTAGGATTATTTGGAAAGTTTAATATAACAATATCACACATTTGGAACTGTTTGTCGCTTAATAGTTGCGGTTTGAAGTTATTTTCTTCTTTTAAATCAATATGTATAACAGAGCTTTTAGTAGCCACACTAGCTCCTTCGTATATCTTATAATAAGGATTTGTATATGCCATAACACTATGCTCTATATCAAAAAGCAAAAACTGTGGCAAATTAAACAAAACCTCTCGTGTGCCAAATGTTGCTATAATTTGATTTAGATCAAGTTGAATATCAAATCTTCTTTTTATGAAGTTTGTCATAGCAATTTTTAAATCAATTTTGGCAGAACTTTTAGGATATTTATTTAAGAGATGGCAACTATTTTGTAACTGTTTGACTATATTTATAGGTGTGTCAAACTGTGGCTCACCTATAGTTAATATGCTTGGTGTATATTTTGTATTTGGTTTTATGTTTTCTAATAATAAATTTAATTTTTCAAACGGATATGGTTCAAACTTCATGGCACTCTTGTTTATCCATCTTTTTCAATAATAGGCAACAGTATTTTACTATGCTTATCCAAGTTAAATGACAAAACATCAGTATCCATAGAAAACATATTTAATAGTCTTTTTCTAAAGACATCTGTTCTCATAGGCATAATCTGCAGCACATTTTTTTCATTTTGCAAATATCTTATAGGGTTTTCTTCATTTGTTAATATCTTAATATCTTGATTGTATGTAATACTAAGTTCTCTTAAATAATCAAGTAGTTTTTTGTCTTTTGAATCACCTACTGGACTCATATCGTATATGTTTAGCATTTTTTTAAATTGGCTCGATATATCAAATATCATAGAAGCTATCTGTTCATATGTCTTTTCACCATTTGGTATGACAACACAATGGCTTATATCGTTTAATTTTTGATTTGACGATATAAATATAGGTATATTTTTAGATAGTATCATATTTAGGTGTTGGCCGTTTTGATAAAACTCTTTAGTAGCTACAAATAAACCTACCTCCAAATTTTCTATATCGGTTTGTATCGTTTGTATACCGTTATTGCTTTTATAAGATATATCCATATTGTATATATCGTTTTTATCAAAACTCGCTTTGATTTTATCTATATCTTCAAAACTTGTGGGATTGTTGATTTTTATATATAATTTTGCCTCTTTTAGAACTCTATTTAAAGTGATTGATTTATTTGTGATATCTAAACACTCTTGCATATCTGTTTTGGACATATCAAGATATGTGTAGATATTTTTGCCATAAGGAATTGGAAATTGGCCTTGGTCTCTTTGGATTATGTTTGCTATTTGTCTTAAAACTTCTGGTTCACCTATCAACACTACTGTGTCATTTGGTTTGATTATGGTAGATAGCTTTGGTAGCATGAGTTTTTCATCTCTATACAAACCAAAAAGTTTCCACCTATTTTGTGCGATACTACCTATATATCTATATGCAAACTTACTTCCAAATGGTATAGTTATCTCCATAATCTCACCTGAACCCAAACCTATATTTTGTGCTAATTTTGGGATATTTGGAAGTTTTTGTAACAGACTATTTGCTACGATATTCAATGCTCTTATATACTCAATATTTTCATCATCTTTTATAACACTGTGCCAAATATCGAGATATATTATAGGAATTTTAAGATTAATTTGCTGTATATTTTTTATAATTTCTTTTGATTCTTTTTGTTTATCTACTGATATAATAATCTTAAAGAAGTTGTTTAAATTCATCAAGTTTGATAACTTTGAATAGCTAGTTGCATCAAAAGTTTTAATATCAATATAGTCTAATGCTTTTATGACTTTTTTATAGCTATCATATATATCTATACAAGCAACTATTTTATATATATTGTCACTTTTGTTTGATGCTAAAATTTTATCAAGCAGTGTTGTTGCTACATCGCCACTTAGTATGAGTAAGATATTCTTCATAATACAATGATATCCAAATAAACTTACAGTTTTTTGATTTATGTTATTTTTGTTGTAATTTTTTTATTGTAGCTGTTTTAAATTCAAACCAATTGTCTTGCAGTATAGCTTCTCTTGCTTGTCGCATAAGATTCATATAATAGTGAATATTGTGTATAGAAGCTAATCTAAAATAGCTCATCTCTTTTGTTTTGTATAGGTGATTTAGATATGCTCTTGTATAGTGTCGGCAACTATGGCACTCGCATCCCGCTTCAAGTGGCCTGTCATCACTAATAAACTCTTTGTTTCGTATATTTAATCTGCCGTTATTTGTAAATATAGTTCCGTTTCTTGCATTTCTTGTAGGCATGACACAATCAAACATATCAACACCTCTATGTATACACTCCAACAAATCAATAGGAGTTCCCACTCCCATGAGATATCTTGGTTTGTGTGTGGGCATATATGCAGTTGTATGCTCAACTATATCATACATAAGCTCATTTGGCTCACCTACACTTAAGCCCCCTATAGCAAAACCATCAAAATCCAACTCGCATAGTTGTTTAGAACTAATTGTTCTCATATTTTTATCTGTGCCACCTTGGATTATAGCAAATATATTTTGTGTCGTGGCTATGCCCTTTTTTTGTTGGAGTTTATGAAAATCAAGAGATATTTTTGCCCATGAAGTAGTTCTTTGAATTGATTTTAATATCCTTTTTGTTGTATTTGGCAACGATATCAAATCGTCCAACACCATCATAATATCACTTTTGAAACCATATTGGGCTTCAAGCACTGATATAGGCGTGAAATAGTGTGTGCTACCATCTATATGCGACTTAAACCTTATGCCATTTTCATCTACTTTGACAGAATTTTTATTTAGCTTTGATAAACTAAATGCCTGAAATCCGCCACTATCTGTCAAAAAACTGTGTGGATAGTTTGTAAATTTATGCAAACCTCCTAACTCTTTTATAAGTTTATAACCAGGACGAAGATAAAGATGATATGTATTTGCTAACACTATCTTAGCTTGTAAATTTTTTATATCGTTTGTATCAAGGGCTTTGACTGTTGCTTGGGTGCCTACAGGCATAAAAACAGGTGTTTGTATCACGCTGGAGGCAGTCTGTATCGTAGTGGCTCTTGCTTTCTGACTTTGAAAATTTATATCAAATCTCATGTGTCTCCTTTATGATATTTTTCATAATACCATATTTTGTTTAGTTTTGTTATTTTTTTTTGATACAATGAAAAAAAAGGATATATATGAAAAAAGTATTATTGTTTGTGTTGCTGGCCATTTTTATAGTTGATTGCGGAGGAAAAACAAATAAACCACAAGATATCGTGGTGCTACAAACCACACAAGGTGATATAAAAATAGAGCTACTGCCTCAAGTAGCACCAAAAGCTGTAGAAAATTTCAAAGCATTGATAACAAAGGGTTATTATGATGGAATTATCTTTCATCGTATTATCAAAAATTTTATGATCCAAGGTGGTGATCCTACCGGCACAGGTATGGGCGGTAAATCAATATGGTCTAAACCATTCGCCGATGAGTTTAAATCTGGAGTTGTATTTGATAAAGTTGGTATATTAGCTATGGCAAATGCAGGTCCAAATACAAATGGTAGTCAATTTTTCATAACTACCGCAAAAACTCCTTGGTTAGATGGCAAACATACTATCTTTGGATATGTGACGAAAGATAGCTTCAAGGTAGTGAAAAAGTTGGAAAATATAAAAACCTCAAAACCCGGAGATAGACCTATAATAGAACAAAAAATTATCAAAGCAACTGTGCAGAGATAAACTGGGCATATTTGCTATCCATAGCTATCTTGAAACCTAAATGTCAATAAGTTTTCAAGTATAGCAAAAAGCACAATATAGTTTAGAAAAGAGCTTCCACCATAACTAAACATAGGTAGTGGCAACCCTACAACAGGTGCCAAACCTATTACCATGAGTATATTTACAGACATATTCAAAAATATCAATACTGCCGTGCCTGTTGCAAAAACTTTTATAAGAATATACTCTTTGAGGTATATGTTGAAGCTAAGTAGATGCAATATCAAAAATAGATACAAAATTATCACAACAAAACCACCAACAAAACCATGTCGTTCTACAAGATATGAAAATATAAAATCACTTGTAGCTATAGGCAAAAATTTTAATTTTGTTTGTGTTGCATCGTTTATATCCTGACCCATAAAACCACCTGATCCTATGGCTATGATTGATTGTTTGACTTGATAGCTAGGCTCTTTTGATAAAAAATCTTCTACTCGTTTTTTTTGATAATCTTTTATGACACCTGTATATATAAATGGTGAAGCAATAGACACAATCAACAACATAGTTATCCATATTTGTCGTTTAACTCCTACAACAAAAAGCACTACAAAACCAACAAGCAAAAGCACCAATGCTGTGCCAAGATCAGGCTGTATGAGTATCAGCAAAAATGGCAAAACAATATAAAAAGAAAAAATGACAAAATGTTTCAATCCGTATCCATTTTTTGGTTTAGGGTATTTGTGTATAAGATAACCAAGCATAAGTAAAAATATCGGCTTAAATAACTCAGATGGCTGAAATGTCACATTTGCAAAGGGCACTTCTATCCATCTGTTTGCTCCCATATCTTTAGATATACCGAAAAAAATGACAAAAACCAACAATAATATGCTAATCCAATAAAAAAATGGTATAATAGATATAAACCGTCTTATAGGTAAAAGAAGTATAAAAAAAAAGCATACAAGTCCCACTAAAAAATAGGCCAACTGTTTGGAAGCTAACATTGGGCTGACACTTTCTATAAGCTGATAAGATACTGTAAAAAGTGGCAATATGAGCACAATAGATACAAAATCAAAATGTGAAAAAACTCTTTTGTCTAAAATATACATAAAGGAAGTTTATCTAACTATGCTTAAAAGTTATAATATAATCGATAAATATATAAACAATAGACTGGATGTAGCACTATGTGATATAGCAAATTATACAAGAAATCAAGTTAAAATAGCTATAAAAAATGGTTTAGTCTCTATAAATAACAAAAAAATAACAAAACCTTCAACAAAACTTCAATATATGGATAAAGTTGTTTTATATATCAAAGAACAAAATGAAAATGAAAATGAAAAAAACATATACAATTTTAAAAATAACTCAAAATTTGATATCAAAACAATATACGAAGATGAGTTTATATTGGTTCTAAACAAGCCAAATGGTTTGATAATACACCAAGCCTCTACAGTTCGCGAACCAACCTTGGTAGACTGGCTAAAATCAAAAAATATCTCCTTGTCTACTTTAAGTGGTGAAGTGCGATACGGTATAGTCCATAGGTTAGACAAAGGAACAACAGGTGCTATGGTTGTAGCAAAAACAAACAATGCACATGAAAATTTATCGGCACAACTACAAAATAAAACTATGGGGCGGTTTTATGTAGCTATCATAGACAAACCATTGAAAAATGATATAATCATAAACAAACCAATAGGTAGAGACAACAAAAACAGAATTAAAATGTCAACATCAAACCCTACAAGAGTATCAAAAACAGCATTTAAAAAAATTTTGGTAAGCAACGATGAAACTATGGAGATGGTTGTGTGCAAGTTATACACTGGCAGAACACATCAAATACGTGCTCACTTAAATTTTATAAACAGACACATAATAGGAGATTTTCTATATGATTATAAAGGTAAATATGATAAAATACATCTACATGCTTTTATGTTGTATTTAAATCACCCAACAACTGGTCAAAGATTGACATTTAAAGCCCAGTTTGATAGTGAATTTAAAGACTTTATAAAACAAAATTTTAACACAAGGAGTGATTTTGAAAAAGTTAATGATTATGATTTTGACAATATGTTCGATGATATTGGTTAGTGGCTGTTTAAATCCAGATACAATAAATATAAAAAAACCAAAAATAGATAGCTCTATACAATCCGTGGATAGACAAAATATAAAATCTATGTCAAATATGTCAAGTATAGCTTTGGAGTGGTCTATAGTAAATGATCCAGAAATAAAAGGTTACAATATTTATAGATCTGACACAAACAAAACTAATAGAAATTTTGTTTTGTTAAAAAGTTTGGAAAATAGATTTATATCTCACTTTGTTGATACAGGCTTACAGCCAAACACATCGTATTTTTATAGTATATCAACTATAAGCAAAAATAACCGAGAAGCAAAATCATCTTTGCCATATGAAGCTACAACCAAGAAAACTATAAGTTCTGTCAGTTATGTAGTTGCTCTGTCTCAACTACCTGGACAAACAAAAATTATGTGGAGACCGCATACTAATCAAAGTATCTATTTTTATCTTATCGAGAGGAGTCATCTAAAAGTAGACAAATGGCTTGAGATAGCGAGAGTAAAAGGACGATTAAATTCAGAGTATATTGACCAAAATGTTCAACATGACAAAACATATCGTTATAGAATTTTTTGTGTTACATATGATGGCATCAAATCCTCATCAAGTCAAGAGGTGTTATCAAAAACAAAACAACCGCCAAAATCTCCTAAAAATATAAAAGCAAGCTCCACTCAATCAAAACAAATAACAATAAGCTGGCAACCATCAAATGATATAAAAAGTATAAAATACTATCAAATATACAAAGGTGTCGGTAGCACAAACTATATGTTTTCGCCTATAGCGAAGGTAGATAAAAAACTAAATAGTTATATTCACAAGATAGGCAAAGCAGATATTGCTGGCTTTTATAAAGTGACCGTGATAGACAAAGATAACCTTGAAAGCTCAAAAAATATTCGAGCCATAGCAGGAAAAACGCGAAGCAGACCTGCTGCACCCATAGTGATAAATGTTCAAAAAGGATCTAATTTTATCAGTTTTGTTTGGAAAAGTCCAGACAATAAAGCAACATACTATTATGTACGAAAAACAAAAGGTAGTTTAGGTTTTTTTTCAAAAATACAAAAAATAGGCAAAATAAGAGCTACATCATTTAAAGACCAAGATGTTCAAAAAGGTGAGAAATATACTTATACAGTCCAAGCAGTTGACAAATATGGAACTATGTCTCAAAAATCATTAGAAACAACAATACAGTTCTAATGCCGCATATTTTATTTAAAAAAACTGACAATAGTTTTGATAAATATTTTGAAATAGATAATTATAAGTATGAAAAAATAGCTCATTGTAACTACTCAAAAGATGGTCTAATAGTAGTATCGTATTTTGATACGGAGTTTATACTTATAAAAAAAAATAAAAAAAACGGAACTTTGATAAAAATTGACAAAGCTACAAAAACAACTCCTATGGATATAACAAAAAATGGTATTATAAATTTTGGCAAGTTTCATAACTTGGAGATTTTATTTTCAAACATAAAAAATGACAAAAAACAACTTAAAACAAACTCTATTGTGGCCATAGAGCTATTTCAAGATGAACAATATTTTAAAAACCTACAAAACAATTATGACAATATATTTATGGAAATTGGATTTGGGAGTGGTAGACACATAATAAACAAAGCGATACAAAACCCAACTTTTTTATACATTGGAGTTGAAATATATACGGCCTCCATAGAACAGCTAAACAACCTTATAAACATACAAAATATCAATAATATAATAATAGTCCATTATGATGCCAGACAACTTCTAAATATTTTTCCAGCTAAATATCTTGAGACTATATATATTCATTTTCCTGTGCCTTGGGACGACAAACCGCATAGACGAGTGATAAATAAAGATTTTATAAATCAAGTTATAAGAACATTAAAAACAAACGGAAGTTTAAATTTGAGAACAGATAGTTTAAAATATTATGAGTATTGTAAACAACTTTTAGATTGTTATGACAATATACAAACAAAAATAAATAATAACATTGATATAGCAAGCAAATACGAAGACAGATGGAAAAAACTAAAAAAAAATATCTATGATATAACATTTATCAATAAAAATAGTGATTTTATAGACAATAGTCGCTACGATTTTGTTTTTTTAGATAAAATAACAAAAAGAAATATGAGTAAAATAGACAATAGAAAAACCTTTGTTTTTGAAGATCACTTTTTGAGTTTTGGGTCTATTTATGATATTGATGAGTTTTGCTCTATTTTTGTTTTGTCTATGGGAGCTTTTGATAGGCCAACAAAAAGATATGTTATGATAAAATATGGTTTTTTGAGGTATTTTCAAAATAAACCCATAACTACAAAAGAGAATATAAAAGCACACAAAAATTTATTGGAGGTATTGTATGATAATTGAAGCTATCAATTTAGAATTAAGTTACGACAAAAAAAAGGCTATAATCCAAAATACAAGTTTTGCTATAAAAAAAAGAGATTTTATATTTATTAGTGGGACCAGCGGAAGTGGCAAATCAACTATATTAAATAGTTTATATGGCGACATCAAGCCATTGGCAGGACAACTTATGGTCAAAAATATTGATATGGAAAATATCAAACAATCGCAACTTATGAATCTGCGAAAAGATATGGGTATAGTGTTTCAAGATTATAAACTAATAAAAGAAAAAACAGTTGAAGAAAATATTATGTTGCCACTACAAATCAACGGCTATACAGAAGAGCTTTGCGACTCACAAGCTACAAAACTGTTAGAACATGTGAGATTGGGACAAGCAAGGTATGCATACCCAGACCAACTAAGTGGTGGCGAACAACAAAGGGTTTCTGTAGCTAGGGCATTAGCGCACAATCCTAGTATTATATTGGCCGATGAACCTACTGGAAATTTAGATGATTATTCTGCTAGTGTTATATGGAATCTTCTAAAAGGTGCAAATCAACAACTAGATATCACAGTAATTGTTGTAACTCACAGAATTCCTGTAAACTTTAATATAAATTTCAGACATTTTAACATAGACGAAGGTAAACTTTATGAAAATTATTAGTCGTTATTTATCTTTTGTAATACCGCTTAGTGCTATGCTCTTGTCTTATACTATGTATTTGACACTTTATAAGGTTGTAGAGAATTATAAAAACTCCATAATAAACGATTATGCTATCGTAGTAGTGTCTCAAGAAACCGTTGAGGAAAAAGCTATAGATAAATTGGATATAGGCATGCGAAGCTTTAAACTTCTTGACAAAGATATAATAATAGAAAATCTAAAAGAGGGTCTAAATGAAAACTCCGTAAAGCTTCTAAACAAAGAATTGCCAAATTTTTATCAGCTTAAACTTATCGATTATCCCTCGTCAAAAACTTTGGAAACTATCAAAAGAAAGCTTAAAACCGTCAGTGCTATCATAGAAGTTGAGGTATTTGCAAAAGATCATAACCAACAGTATTTTATGTTTTTGATGCTTTACGATATCATAAACATATTTTTCTTTGTTATTGTTCTGTTCTCTTTTTTAACTTTGTTAAAACATATAAAAATATGGTTTTATGAAAATGAAAATAGAATATATATCATGCAGCTTCATGGGGCATCGCTACTATATTGTTCTAAGCCCATCATAACGACCGCACTTCTTAGTGCTATATACTCCAGTATAATTGCTATTATTGCTATATGGTATATATTGAATAATTTATCAATATTTATATCTGATGAGTTGTTAAACTACAACTATATAAAAGTTGAGTTTAATTCTGACTACTTCTCTATATTTGTATTATCTTTTTTAATCTCAATAGTTACAGTCTTAATGGTAATAATAAAACAAAAATATGAAAAATAGTTTATTTTTAATATTTGCTATTTTTATATTGCCTACTTTAGTGTTTGGGGACATTGATGACAAAATAAAAGAGAGCAAAGAAAAAATAAAAAAAACAAAAATAAGAGAATTAGTAGCCAGCAAAAGAGTTAAAAATTTAGCAACTAAAATAAATGCGACAACTCAAAAAGAAAAAACTCTAAAAATTAAAATAAAAAAAGAATTAAAATCAATATCAAACAATAAATCTAAAATCAAATCTATAAAAAATGAGTTAAAACAACTAACCGAAAAATCTCAAGAAATAGAACGGCAAAGGCTACTCACAGAAAAAAATATAGCAAAAATTTTAGCCTCAAACTATATCAATACAATAGCAGTAAAATTAAATTCAAAAAGATCAACTAAAGAGATTGTAGATACATACACCTATAAGATATTAAGTAAAGAATCAAAAAAACAATCTGCTAACTTATCTTTGGAATTTGAGCAAATAGTCACAAAAAGAGACAACAACAAACAAAAGATAAAGCAAATACAAAAAATCATAAAGAAAGACAAAAAAGACAAAGAAAAACTTGAAAAACTAAATAAATCATTGACGAAAACAAAAAAAGATCTAAGCATAAAACACAGAGTATATAAAAAAGAATTAAAAAATATATTGTCCCAACAAAAAAAGCTAAACTCAATTTTGGCAAGTTTGAATATCGTTAAAAAACAAAAAAATCAAACAATCGCCACACAAAAAACAACTAACGACAAGCTTGACAATACCGATACAGCAACTACTATGGAAGCGAGAAGTATAGGATATTCATCAGGAGGTGTTAAAACCATAAAATATCGTGGTGTTAAAACCATAGCACCACTTAAAAATTTTAGTATTGTTAAAAGTTTTGGCGAAACTTATGACAAGGTATATAAAATAAAACTTTTTAACGACTCTATTACTTTGAAAACAAAAGACACAAACGCAAAAGTTGTCACTGTATTTGATGGCAAAATCGTATACAGCAAAAAAGATTCACAGCTTTTAGAAAATGTTGTGATAATTAAGCACAAAAACAATATACACACTATTTATTCGCACTTAGACAAAATAGCTCCAAACATAAGAAAAGGCAAGTGGCTAAAACGGGGTGCTGTCATAGGCAGAGTTCAAAATACTATGAATTTTCAAGCTACAAAAGATAGTAAATATATAGACCCAAAAGAGCTTTTTTGAGAGCTTTGGCACTTTTTAGTGGTGGGCTCGATAGTGTGCTATCTATGAAACTGATAATCGACCAAAATATAGATGTGATAGCGATACATATAGACACAGGCTTTGGCTCAGCAAGCGACAAAACTAAACATATGCAAAACATGTGCGACCAAATTGGTGCGAGTTTAAAAATTTTAAATCTAAAAGATGAATTTCTCAACGAAGTTTTATTTGAACCAAAATATGGTTATGGTAAAAACTTCAATCCTTGTGTTGATTGTCATGGATTTATGTTTAGATACACTAAAAAACTATTGCAAATATATGAAGCCAGTTTTATGATAAGTGGTGAAGTATTGGGTCAGCGTCCTATGAGTCAGAGATACGAAGCTATGAATCAAGTCGCATCTTTAGGCGAAAATGAAGACGACCTCATAGTTCGTCCACTTTGTGCCAAACTTTTACCTATAACCAAGCCAGAAAAAGAAAACTGGATAAACAGAGAGAAGTTGCTTGACATACAAGGACGAAGCCGTGTTAAGCAACTACAAATGGCAAAAGATATTGGCTTGGAGGGTTTTGAAAGTCCAAGTGGGGGATGTTTGCTTACTGACATATCATTTAGTCAAAGACTAACAGAGTTTATAAAGTTTGGGAAACTTAAAGTGAACGATATAGATACGATAAAATTTGGTAGGCACTTTAGATTAAACGATGGAGCCAAACTAATAGTAGGCCGAAATAAAGAGGACAACAAGATGATTGATAATATTTCCAACGATAACTATGTAGCAGTTTTTATACAAGATTTGCCTGGCCCATCTTGCTTGCTTCAAAAAAACGCCACACCATCTGATAAAAAAGATGCCATAGATATAGTTATAAGCTATGCTAAAACAAACACAGAAGAACTATATAGTGTAAGCGTGGATGACAAGCTACACAAACAAAAGAAAACAAAAGAAAAACAATATTTTCAAAAATTTTTTGTATAAGTGTTTTAGATGTATGTAAATGTATTTGACAATTTTCTTTTAGCAAATAAGAAACTAAACTCATATTTATTATATGGCGACGAACCATATATGCTTGAATCTTATACAAAAAAGATTATAAAGCACCATAATATATCAACAAAAGATGTTAATTTTATATATTTTGATGATTATGATTATGAGAAGTTATCAAGCGATATAAAACAAAATTCACTTTTTTGCGAAACAAATTTTTTTGTCATAAAAACTGACAAAAAACTAGAAAGTAAGCAAGTTAAAAATATAGTCTTACAAGCAAATAAAAACAGCCACATTGTTGTAGTTTTGTCTATAAACACAAAAGAGAGGCTATCTACATATGAGAAATATTTTGAAGCCAAAAATAATAGTTTGTTTGTGCGATTTTTCAAACCATCGTTTGCTCTGGCTATTAGTTTATTGCAACAAAAATCAGATAGTATTAGGCTTGAATTTGAATTTGATGCTTTGCAAGCATTATATTTGCTACACGAACAAGATTTAAGTTTAAGTATAAATGATTTAGAAAAATTAAGTCTCTTGGACAAAAAAATAGATAGCAAAATAGTATATAGCTTATGTTTTGGTGTTGGGCATATAGAACTTCAGGAGTTTGTTTTTGATTTCTTTGAAAATAAAACAGGCACAAAAGAAACAATAAAAATAGTCCAACAAATAGATGAGATGATGATATTGTGGTCATTGGGTTCATTTGTTCAAGAGTTATTTATGATAAATTGTTATACTAGAATAAATGGTATAGCAGATGCTAAAGATATATTAGGTTATCAACCACCAGCTGACATATGGAATAAAAAAGTATCTATAGCCTCCAACTTAACTCAAAAAAGATTTTTGTTCTTTTTTAATTATTTTGTTGATATTGAACTGAAACTTAAAACAAATAAACATATAGATAAAAAGGCATACTTGATATCTATGCTTTTGAAAATAGACGATAAAATTTTAGATGCAGTATCATAAGGTCACCTCTAAAACCTCTATGCTCATAGCTTTAGGTTGCTTTTTCTTATTTTAAAGTTTTAGCTTGAAGGACTAACGAGTTAATTCAAAAGCTAAAACTTTAAAATAAGAAAAAGCAAACAAAGCGCGTAGGGAAGGGAAGTTTTCGCGAAGAAAAGTTCATAAAAATTCTTGAATTAACTAGTTAGTCCTTCAAAAGTAGCCGTGGCGATTTTTGCATAGCGAAAAACTTTCTGTGAAATTTTTATGAACTTTTATTCATCAAAAGTAGCCGTGGCGATTTTGCTTTGCAAAAACTTTCTGCGAAAAACTGCTCCTTCTATGAACTATAGAGGTTTTTAGAGGTGACCATAAGGTAATTTTAAGCTTTATTTGGTATATTTCTAGAACAATTTTCAAAAAATAAAAAGGATTTAAATGTTAAAGATTGGTAAATATGAGTTTAATAGTCGTCTAATAGTAGGAAGTGGCAAATACAAAAGCTTTGCTTTGACAAAAGAAGCCACGATAGCAAGTGGCAGCGAGCTTATAACTGTAGCTATAAGACGAGTAAATATAACTAACAAAAATGAAGAAAATCTATCAGACTACTTTAAAGGCACAAATATAAAACTACTGCCGAACTCTGCTGGGTGTTTTACAGCAAATGAAGCGATAAATACATTTAGACTTATGGCAGAAGCTACAGGTATTGATATAATCAAGCTTGAAGTTATAGGTGATGCCAAAAAAACTCTGTATCCAGATGTAATAGAGACGATAATAGCTTGCAAAGAGCTTAAAAAAGATGGTTTTACAATACTGGCATATACAAATGACGACCCAATAATAGCAAAAAAACTTGAAGATAGCGGAGCAGATGCTATCATGCCGCTTGCAGCTCCTATTGGTAGCGGGCTTGGAGTGCAAAACAAATACAATGTAGCGTTTATCAAAGACGCTGTTCGTGTGCCTGTGATAGTAGATGCTGGATTGGGTTGTGCGAGCGATGCAGCAGTTGCTATGGAACTTGGAGTTGAGGGTGTGTTGGCCAATACAGCTATAGCTCAAGCAAAAGACCCAATACAAATGGCAGAGGCATTTAAGCTTGGTGTAAAAGCTGGGCGACTTAGCTATCTATCTGGACGCATAGACAAAAAACCATATGCAACTGCGAGCAGTCCAATAGACGGATTGATACAATTTTAGGAGATGTTATGAAAATATTATTATTAGTTTTATTTAGTCTGTGTTTAGGTGCAAAAAGTATATCTTTTAACCATGCTACACAAAATCCAACAAGAGTTTATCCAAATAGTAGCGAAAGCATATTGTCATATAGTAAATATATTTCACAAACCAAAAACTCAATTGTCAATATATCAACAAAAAGTAAAGTCAAACAAACAAACAATAAAGCAAATCCATTTGCTGATCCATTTTTCGAACAATTTTTCGGCAAAGACTACAAAAAACTTATTCCTAAAAATAGAGTTAAAAGATCGCTTGGTTCTGGTGTGATATTATCAAGCGATGGATATATAGTCACAAATGCCCATGTAGTTCAAGATGCCCAAGAGATAGAAGTATCAATCGCAGACAAAGAGAAAAAATATCAAGCAAAAATAGTAGGAATAGACATAGATAGTGATCTAGCAGTTGTCAAGATAGATAAATCAGGCTTACAAGCTATAAAAATTGGTTCATCGAAGCATCTTGAGGTTGGCGATGTTGTATTTGCTATTGGCAATCCATTTGGAGTAGGACAAACAGTAACCAAAGGTATAATATCTGCTTTAAATAAAAACCATATAGGTATAAACAAATACGAAAACTTTATACAAACAGATGCCTCTATAAACCCTGGCAATTCAGGTGGGGCACTTATCGATAGTCGTGGTGTACTTATAGGTATAAATAGTGCGATAGTAAGCAGAGCTGGTGGCAACAACGGCATAGGTTTTGCGATACCAGTGACTATGGTCAAAGATATCACTGCGAAGCTTATAAAATATGGCAAAGTTACTCGTGGGTATTTGGGTGTATCTATCAAAAATATCACAAAGGAGCTACAAAGCTTATACAAAAGAGAAAATGGAGCCATCATCATAAACATAGCAAAAAACTCAAGTGCGGAAAAATATGGCCTAAAAAGAGGGGATTTAGTGTATCGCGTTGGAGACAAACAAATAAAAGATGCAAGTAATTTTAGCACGGTTGTAGGAAGTTATAAACCAGATGACACTATAGTTTTACATATAGAAAGAGATAAAAACAACAAACAAATATCTGTAGTGCTTGGCAAAAAAGAAGCAGATATAATAATAGCAAAACAAGACAAATTATTTGATGGTGTGACATTTAAATACAACTCTAACTTAAATCAAGTTGAGATTACAAAAGTTCAACCCAACACAAAAGGTTATGACATAGGCTTGAGGGTTGGTGATATTGTAGTTCAAGTAGAAAAAATAGAGATATTTACCATAAAAGATTTAAAAAGAGTTTTAAATAGATACAAAGGCAAGAAAAAACGAATATACATAAAACGCAACAATCAAATATATATGGTTGTTTCAAAATAGATGATAACATATAGATAAAATTTAGAAATATCTACTATTTTTTCAGTAGTTTTATATATTTACGATAAAATGACTACAATTCCGGTGTAGCTCAGTGGTAGAGTAGATGACTGTTAATCATTTGGTCCCTGGTTCGAATCCAGGTACCGGAGCCATTTTATCAAATCAAAATTTTTTATAAACACTTACAGAAGTTCTGCTTTTCCATCTCTTATAACTACACAATCCTCTATACGAACTCCAAAATTATCTGGCAAGTATATGCCTGGTTCAATCGTAAATACCGCACCCTCTTCAAGTATATCTGTGCTTTTTTGCGATATTATAGGGTATTCATGCACATCAAGCCCTACTCCGTGTCCTAAACTATGAGAAAAATATTTTTCATATCCTGCTTTTGTTATGATATCTCTGGCAATTTTGTCTAACTCTTTGGCTTTCATACCTGTTTTTGCCTTTTTTATAGCTGTATGTTGTGCTTTTTGCACTATGTCATATACCTTTTGCTGTAAAGTATTTTTGGGGTTTATAAAAGTTTCTGTTCTGTCGCTACAATAGTGTTGGTATTTTACGCCACCATCTACTAATACTATGCTATCGTTTTGTAGCTTATCCTTTGTGGGTATAGCATGTGGTTTTGCACTATTTTTATCAAATGCCGTAATAGGTTCAAAGCTAATCTCCAGCTTACCTTTGCTTGACAATATCTCTTTAGTTTTATAGTTGAATTCAAGTTCGTTTATGTTATCGGTTTTTAAAAGTTTTTTGATATTTTTAAATCTTTGTCGTCCTATAGAAATGGCTTTTTTGAGTAGTTCTATCTCATGTGGTTGTTTGCAGGCTCGTTGCAGCTTAAAAATATGTGGTTTTTTTAAGAATTTGGCATTTATTTTTTTTTGCACTATCTCGTAAGCTCCAAGTGAAAGCTCATATGGATCAAACTTAATTTTGTTTATTTTTGATTTTTTTATAATTTTATTTAAGCTTTGGTATATATTTTTTGATATTATCACCTCATCTACTACTGCTTGTTCTTTTGCTTCTATGGTGTATCTGCTATCAGTTATAAAAAATGTCTGGTTTGATATATTGATATAAGCACAGTTGTCATTTGTGTATGTACAAAACCAACGACAACTGCTTTGATTTGTAGTGAAAAAGTCTTTTATTTTTTAGCCTCATCTTGTTTGTTGTTTG
>QMKX01000027.1 GCA_003643835.1 Campylobacterota bacterium | reverse complement strand
TATGGTAAACTCTTCTTTCAAAACATCTTTTAAAGATTTTGAAGCTGTGGGTATATCTGGAATTGGTTCAAAATAGTTTGGGTCTTTTCTATGATAATATACAGTTTGTTCGCCATTTGACCATATAGCTATGGTGGCACCTGTGGAGTTACAATAACTATTCAGCTGTTCTTTGCCGTCTTTTAGCTTGGGTTTTTTCACTTCTATGACTATATACGGCACGGTGGGTTGGACTTTGTCCATGATGACTATATCCGCTCGCTTGACTTCTCGCCCAAAATGCACAGCAAACTCGCACTGCATACGACTATATGGATAGTCATATTGTGTATGAAGCCATAGCAAAAATAGCTGTCGCACTATCTCTTCTGGCTTGGCTTGTATATCTTTGTCTCGCACCAAACATCGCACAAAATTTGTTTGTCTGCCTCTGATATCTTTTTGAAATATCGAGTCTTCCATCTGTTTTATCTGGTCTAGCTTAAACTGTGTCAGTTTGTAGTTTGTGTCTTTTAGTATCTCACATATTTTGCTTTGAGTTTGTACCATGTATTGTGCCTTTTTATATTTCAATCCATTATATCCAAACAATCTAAACTATCGCCACTATTTGTTTATGTCTACTGGCTTAGATAGCTTTGTGTATCTTGCTTGACTATAGGCTATATCTATACACTCCAAGCATATTTTCTCATCTGGTTCAAAATCTGGCAAAACAGAACCAAAAGGATATTTTGAAACCATATAAATAGAATCTATCACATCAATCTCATCTTCTGAGATAATTATGATAATATTTTCTTTTTTCAATATCTCTACAAGAGAGCTGATACTATGTGTTTTTTGAAGCTTGAGTCCCTTTTCTACCATGCAAGCTTTCATATCTTTTTCTATTGATTGTTGTGCATTTTGCAATGATGGGTTAAACAACAAGCTATCTACTAGTATCTTAGATGATTTGAGGTTATCTTCGGCATATTCAAGCCACAATCTAGTCTCATCTTTCATATATGACCTCTCCTTTTTCTATCTCACTTATAAACTGTCCTTTGGCATCGTGTCTTACTGGCACTATATCTAGAGGGATTAACTTCGATAGCCCTCTCAATGCTTTTCTATATCTCAAAGACAAAGTCAGAAAATTATTTTGCGAGTGCCGATGACAGCAATATCAATATCGTTTGGATCTTTTGTATTGATAAACGAACCAAATATTATAATCTTGTGTATCTCTGCAAATCCAGACAACTTAGTTTGGATAATATCTATATATCTGTTTTTGGTATCTGTTTCTGTTTTCTTTGCTATTTGTCTCATGTTTGATAACTCTCTTGAAGCTTCTGCAGTTTTTCAAGCACTTTGTCTATATGTAACACTTCGTATTTTTTTCCATCTTTTTGTCTTTTTTGTCACACTTTGACACTGTTCCACACATAAACCACCACACCTTGTGGGTCTATCAAGTATGTGGTTCGCACGATACCCATATACTCTTTGCCGAAGTTTTTCTTGAGCTTCCATGCACCGTAGCTTTGGGCTATGTTATGGTCTTCATCGCTTATCAAGGCTATGGCAAGGTTCTTTTGTTCTACAAACTTATCGTGCTTTTGCATACTATCGCCACTTACTCCTAGTATAGTGCAGTTTAGTTTTGCAAACTTTTGTTTAGCTACTGTGAAGTCCATAGCTTGAGTGGTGCATCCTGGAGTGTTGTCTTTGGGATAGAAGTATAAAACCCACCCAACCGCCTGTCATACTTGCCATATTTATAGCCCCTTGTGTGCTATGAGCTTCAAATAGTGCTGCCTTGTCGCCTGCTTTTATCATATGTATCCTTTTTGGTTATTTTATCCAAACAACATAAACTATATTCATATGTAGCTTTTAGGCAAATACGATACAATCAGCCAAACCATAAAACAAAAGGCAGAGCAGTTGGATGAGATCTCAACATTTTTTTTCAATCTATCAAACCCACAAGAGCTTGCTGGCATATACGATATGCTTGGCTCATATGTTGTCCTCACGGACAATGTTCAGTTTGTCATAGCTTTGATATTGATAGTGTTTGTTCGTGGTATAGGTTATATGGTATCATCAAAAAAGGCAAAATCATACATATCAAATATGTTTTTTTCAAAAAACACGATAAAGATATCTAAACCCACACAAACTACCGCACCTGTAGCCAAGTCGCCACTTCGCCGTCCTATAGTTGGCACCATTGTTGCTACTTTTGGTTATGTAGCTTTTTTATACTATCCCAACTCATACTTGCATATGTTTGTGTTTTTAGCTCTTTTGAACAATCTTATAAATCTATGGCCTATGGGTATGTTCGATGGAGCGAAAATCGTGCCTTTGATAGACAAAAAATTGTATGTTGCAGGAGTGATAATAAGTATCGTAGCTATACTCAAGATACAGTCTGTTCTTTTGACAATATATATGTTTATAACTGCTATCCAAATAGCTTTGAGTCAGCACAAACCCATACACAGCAAGACAGATACCACATATGAATCTAAACACAATATCTCGTCATATCACCGATATATGTTGAGTTTGAGCTATTTTGTATTGATAGTATATCAATTTTATATGATAAAACTGCTATAAATATGGTATTGTTTAGACAAAAAAGATACAATACGATACAATCCACACAAGGCTATAATATATGACACCACAAGATTTTTTAGAACTATTTTTGCAACAAACCATAACATTTTTTGCGATACTTGACCCTATAGGAGTGAGTGCTATCATGTTGTCTTTGTTGCATACCAATATCACCACCAAGCAGACCAAACAAGTAGCCAAAAAAGTTACACTTACTATCGTATTTGCTTTTTTTGTCATCTTTTTTGCTGGAAATTTTTTGCTTGTGTTATTTGGTATAAACATAAATGCTGTCAAAATCATAGGTGGTATAGTGTTGCTTCTTATGTCTATCAAGATGATCCAAGGCACAGCAGCGAGTAAAAGAAACACAGATGGAGACAACCATGATGACTTAGCCATAGTGCCTATCGCTATACCTATACTGTTTGGTCCAGGTATATTTAGCACCATCATCATACTCGCTGAAAGCAATCAAACCTTTGTTGATAATGCTACAACAATATCGGCCTTTTTGTTTAATGCTCTTTTCGTGTATATTATCTTTCGAAATTCGGTCCATATCAAAAAGGTTCTCAGTCTAACCGGACAAAATATCATCACGAAGCTTATGGGTCTCATAGTGGGTGCTATCGCAGTTCAATTTATCATAGGTGGTATCACACAGCTTGTCAAGATATATTCATGATGCCTATATTTGTAAATAAAGACAAATTCTCAATAGGTTATATCAAGTTTGCAAAATAGTGTCCTGCCATTTTGTGCGCTGTGACAAAGTGCCTAATGCAAAAAGTGTCTTTTTGAGCTAAAATACATAACTATTCCGTGTTCGTTTGATGCTTCTATCACTTCGCTATCTCGTATGCTTCCGCCAGGCTGGATGACACAAGCGACACCAACCAAACTAGTTTCATCGATAGTATCACGAAATGGTATAAATGCTTCGCTTGCCATACTACAGCCAGACATATCTACCATCTGTTCTTTAGCTTTATTAGTAGCAGCTTTTGTAGCATCGACACGGCTGGTCATACCCATACCAATAGCCACAAGAGTTTTATTTTTGACATATGTTACGCAGTTCGATTTTGTAAGTGAAGCTATGATATATGCTATGCTCATATCTTCTATCTGTTTTTGTGTAGCTTTCTTTTTTGATTTTAAGATACTATTCGTTATCTCGTCTGGCTCAATATAGTCGCTATTTTGATAAACAAACCCACCGTTTATATGTTTGAAATCATATCTGTCATCGTTTGGTATAAGTTTTTTTGCATTTTGTGAAAATAGTTTTAATCTTTTTTTGCTTTCAAATACTGCCAATGCTTCTTGTGTGAAATCGCCAGCAATTATAACCTCAAAAAATATCTCGCTCATCTTTTTCGCTAACAACCCATCTACTATGCCATTGACCGCCACTACTCCACCAAAGGCACTAATTTTGTCGCAAATTAACGCACTATTGTAGCTGTCAAGCAAGTTATCTTTTATAGCAAAACCACAAGGATTGCCGTGCTTTACGATACATACAGCACTCACATCCCCAAAAGCTGTGGCTATATTTACAGCAGAGCTTATATCGCTCATATTGTTGAAGCTTGGTTCGCCTTTTTTTATACAAAAATTTTCGCTATAGTGGTTGTCAAACTGATACAGAGCACCTTTTTGGTGCGGATTTTCACCATATCTTGTGTCAAAAACTTTGTTGCCTGTTATAAATAGTTTTTCACCCATAGAGTTGTGATATCTTTTGTTCATATAGTTTGCTATGTTTGTATCATACGAAGCTGTATGTTCGAAAGCTTTTATCATAAGTTCTTTTCGAAACTCAATATCTATTTTGCCATTTTTGATATATTTGATAACTTTGTCGTAGTCTTTGATATCTGTCAATACGAGCACATTTTTGAAGTTTTTTGCACCGCTTCGTATCATAGCAGGCCCACCTATGTCTATGTTTTCTAAAATAGTATCAAAGTCATCTGTGGTTTTTGTCGTCTGTTCAAATGGGTATAGATTTACACAAATCAAATCAATATCACCTATACCTAACCTCTCTTTTTGCGATATGTGGTTTTTGTCTTCTCTTTTATACAATATAGCGCCATGTATATTTGGATGCAAGGTTTTCACACGACCATCTAAACACTCTGGATATTTTGTGATATCTTCAACTTTTTTAACCTCAATGCCAGCACTGCTTATAGCTTCAAAAGTACCTCCAGTTGATATAATATCAAATCCCAAATCTTTTAAATTTTCGGCGAACTTCACACAGTTAGTTTTGTCACTAACACTTATCAGAGCTCTCATATGTTGTCTTGTCTGGCTCGTTTTTGTTTCATTTTAGATGAAGCTAATTTTCTCATATCTTCAGTAGTATCAAGCTCGTCCATAATCTCAAGTCCCAATAAAGTCTCGATACAATCTTCGAGTGTCACGATACCATCGGTTTGCCCGTAGCTATCGGTCACTACAAACAAGTGAGCTTTTGATTTGATAAAATTGGTCAATGCCTTTGACACTGGAATATTTTCGTTTATGCTATCTACTTCTATCATGATATCATTTATCGTCAAGGTGTCGTCTTTGACAGCATATTTAAACAAACTTTTAGTAAGCACCATACCAACTATATCGTCAATTCCCTCGTCATACACAGGCACACGACTAAATTTGTAGGTTCTTTCGTCTTCTAACAACTCTTTGATGACAGTATCTTTTTGCACAGCAAATACAACACTTCGTGGGGTTAATATATCGGTGACTTTGACTTTCTTTAGTTGAAGTGAGTTTTTGATGATATCTGATTCTTGGTCATTTATGATACCGCTTTCTTCACCCAAAGTGGCTGATTGTATCAGTTCTTCTCTTGATACAGCATCTAAAACTTTGCCGTTGTTTATCTTTTTGGTTATAAATATAGTCAATATAACGATAGGATATGTGATAACTATAAACACTCTTATGGCTTTGGTTGCAAATGGTGCTAACTGTTTGTAGTATATTGCGCCAATAGTTTTGGGTATAATTTCACTCAAAAAAAGTATAGCAAATGTCAATACAATTGACACAACTATCACATAGAAACTATCATTTTGGAATACTATTTGTGCTTGTGCTCCAATTGCAGTAGCTCCTAATGTATTTGCTATGGTGTTGAGTATAAGTATAGATGATATAGATTCGTCTATGTTGGTTTTGAGTTTTTTCAAGCTCGTTCCAAGTTTTTGGTTTTGTTCTATCATGACATTGATATACGAAAAATTTATAGACAATAGCACCGCTTCTAGTATAGAACAAAGAAACGACACTGCGATGACCAAAACGATAAGCAGTATTAGTATTTCCACTATATACACTCACCTTTACTGGAATATGGATCCAATTAACTCTCCTGTTTTTACCTATTTTACCCAAACAATCTAAAACTAAAGTTTGTTTTCCCTAATATGTAGTAGTTGTTATATTTATAGCTGTAGATTATTGAAACTTTAGCCTCTAACTAGTTCTTTGGTTTCTAAAAATATTGTTGTCCATATCGTCACTCCTACCTCGCCCCTCAGTGAGACATCAATCGTATTTTCTTCAAAATTTCTAAAAACTATCGTATTTTTGAAAAACTTTATTTAAGTGTTTTTATGTTATAATATAAAAATAACTTAGCTACTTCAAAAGTGGATGAGAAAAAGGATAAAATATGTTTAGAGTTATTATGAGTTTTGTGGTTTCGTTTTTGTTTATATCTTGTGGTGCTACAAATCAGCCAAGCAAATCAAGCGATACAATATCTAATATCGATTATAAACCATGGGGTTATATAGCAGAACACGGAAGCTTTAGTATACAAATACCATCAACTTGGGATGTCAAAAAAGTTAGTGCTCTACATAATTTTCCTTCAACATTTAGCTTTCGTGCAAATCAAGGAGATAGTTTTACTATCTTATTGACTCCAATATATAACAAATCATTTAACAGTTCTAAAAACATAAAGTATTTGATGCAAAAAGAACTCAAGACGCTTATTTTAACCGCAGTAAACAAAGATGAAAAACTTAAAAAACTAACAAAAAGCAAACACGAAGGATATTATTTCCAGCTTTTAGATAGTCGGCCAATAAAAAAGGGGGAGTATAAATATGTAGTCAGGCTTGGTATTGGGGCAGGAAAACTACTAATAAGTGCGACTATTTTGACAAATGAAAAAAATCTACCAGCTATCACCCATATGATAAACGCACTTAAAAATGCTAAAATTATTGATTCTCCGCCTAAAAGTAAATGAAAAAACTGTTGATAAACTTCAGAAATATATACCATGCATATAGCAAATCAGAAACAAATATCTCTCACAAAATCGTCTATTGATAGAGATATAGATTTTGGTCTAACTTATAGTATATAAGCACACACAAACTATAGACATAGAAGCGAAGTAATGCTTGTCAGTACTTATTTACCTTTTTTGAGAATATACAGTAGATAAAGCCTTATAAACCCTATGACATCTGTGTCTATTCTTACATTTTGTATATGTATCTTTGCTTTTATTTTGTCATTTTCATAAATATAAGTTAAATCTTTTTCATCTATATTTTTTTTGTCTTTAGCATACAACCTTTGAAAAAACTCTTTCATATCTATAGTTGTGAATTTTGCTCCACTTTTATCTGTAATACTGATTTGGTTTTTATCAAATTCAAAATACAAACCATGTTTGTTGTCTCGGTTTGTATTGAGTGTGATTATTTGTAATTTGTCATAACCTAAAATATCTATACTACTCACAGGATGATTAAACAATTTACTATTAGAATTTGTGTCGGGATATTTATACTCCAACTTGCTTACATAGTCAAAACCCAATTTTTTCGTAGCATATTTTGGGAAATTATAAATACTTTCTATTTTCATATTTTTGTCATTTTTAAAATCCTTGACTATATTTGACATGACTGGCTCTATACCATCTAAACCATAATTATTTACGATATAATTGATCACATCAGATACCTCGTATCGTATCTTTAGGTCTGTGTTTTGGGATAGATTGTTGTCATCTATGAGGTGCTTTAGCTTTTGGGACTGGAGCTTCAAGGACACATCGTATGAACCTATATATCCTATCTGACTGACAAATATAATGCCACACAACGACATAAAGACATATTTGTATTTGGGATCTTTAGAAACTATAAAATACAACGATATAAAAAACAACCAAGCACCAAGTATGGCTACCATATATCTATCTACAGACACACTATAGTCATATATTCGCACCCCTATAGCTAATCCTAACACAAATGTTTGCAAAAATATAGCTATCCATAGAGCTTTTTTGTATCTGTTGTGTGTATCGACATAATACGGAGTCCAAGATAGGTATGTAAATATAGCGATAGATGAAAATGCTATTATCATCCACGATATTATGCCTTTTGGCATATCAAAAGTCCATATCATCTGTGCTGTGTATAGATATAGTATGACAAAATAGACAAAAACAAGTGGGCTCAATATGTATTTAGTCAATATTATTATGTATTTGTTGGCTTCATTGCCTTCTAATATCAGAGGCTCTTTTGGTATCTGCCATAGGAAAAACAAAACAGCAAATATACCTGTGACAATTAGCCATATGTGCATATATATATTATTATCTATATCCAACTCAAACAATTCAACTACGGAAGCTATAGCTCCTATGATACCAAGATAGAGTATCAAGCTAACTACAACCGTAAATACCAACGACCACAATATATGAAACATATATTTCCATACCAAACTATTTGAGATATCTTTGCCAATAAATGGTATGAAAAATATTGATAAGAAAAACATCAACACCAAAAAAATCTCTCTAAATATGATATAGTCTGGAGTATCACCAAAATCAGGTGGCAGTATCATATAATACAAGAATATTAAAATAGCACAGACAGTGTGGGCTATATATGTGATCGTTTTATTTTTGAAGTTTTCTGTAAGCAAAGTAGAAGAGGTAAAAACAAATATGGCCAATATACTTGCAAACAATATATCTTGTAAGTATGTGTTGCTATTTTCTATCTCGTAAATGCTCAAAGCCGTAGCTATAACTGCAAACAACACAATAGAAGGAAATCTCGCGATAGTTGATATAGTATTGATTAGTAGTTTGTCATATGAAAATAGTTTTTTATACATTATAATCCTTTGTTTTAACAATAAAGGAGTTGTATCAAGATGGTGCGGATGAAAGGACTTGAACCTTCACGCTGTTAAGCACTAGATCCTAAGTCTAGCGTGTATACCAATTTCACCACATCCGCAAAAGTAGTTTATGATACCTAAAAAAGATAAAATAAACAAAAATAAATGGTACTCCCTACACGATTCGAACGTGTGACCTACGCCTTAGAAGGGCGTTGCTCTATCCAGCTGAGCTAAGGAAGCACAAATTAGGAGTAAATGGGGTAAGTAATGGGGATCGAACCCACGACCTTCTGAACCACAACCAGACGCTCTAACCAACTGAGCTATACCTACCATACATAACAATGGTCGGAGTGAGAGGGTTCGAACCTCCGACCCCCTGGTCCCAAACCAGGTGCGCTACCAGACTGCGCTACACTCCGAAAATTGCTTCATTTTATCGTATAAAGCTTAAGGTGCCCTTAAATTTACTCACAAATGGCACAACACAACTACTTGTGTTCAAAAAAGACAACTATAAGGTTGTTTTTGTATTATGCGTTATGACAATATTTTTGATAATTTTTGGCACTATTGCTGGAGCTGTTGGTGGGTTTTTTGGTGTTGGCGGAGGTATGACACTCATACCTATGCTTGTGCTTGTGGGTATAGACATAAAAACTGCTATATCAATATCTATATTACAAATGGTATTTACATCGATTTTTGGTAGTTTTTTTAACTACAAAAAAAACAACACCGTTTTAAAAGATGGTTTTATTTTAGGACTTGGTGGTTTTAGTGGAGGTGTGTTTAGTTTTGTGTCTTTGACTTATATAAGTGATAGTGTTTTAAAATACCTCTTTTTAACAGTTGTGTCATTTGCTATATATAGAATATCAAAAACCACATATGATAAACCAACCATTAAAAAAACTCACAATATGTTTTTGTTGTATGTCGTAGGATTTTTTGTAGGTTTGTTTGCTATGAGTATAGGAGTTGGTGGCTCTGTTTTACTCATACCAATACTCACATCGTATATGTATTATAACTTTAAAGATGCTTCAAGTTTAGGTCTATTTTTCGTGATATTTAGCTCAACTGCCGGGTTTTTGTCGCTTAGTTTTGCTGGACTGATGAATTATGAGTATGGTTTGATTGTAGCTATATCTTCAGTGTTGGGTGTATATATAGGTATAAACCTCAAAAATAAAACAAACACAAAAAACTACAAAAGTTTGATATTGGCTTTGTATATTGTAGTGTTTGTATCTATGATATTTAAACTATAAGTACCGATATACGAGGTGGGCTTATGTTGTTTCGATAAAATACAAAGATGAAAAGAAATTGTATACAAAAAGCAGTAGCCTTCACAGGCATATCGGGTAGCGGAAAAACTTCTGTCATAGTCAAAATAGCAAATATACTTCAAGACGAAGGTTATAAAATAGCTATAATCAAACACGACCCCAAAGACAAAGCGATGTTTGACAAGGAAGGCAAAGATAGCTTCAAATTTTCGCAAACCAAAGCAGATGTAGTGGTCACAAGCCCATTTAAAACAACATATTTCAAACCCAAACCACTTGATATCAAAGCGATAGCAAAGATGGTCTCTCCTTTTGATTTTTTGCTTGTGGAGGGTTTGAAGAGCTTAAATCTACCAAGGATATGTATATGTAGAGGTATAGTAGATGAGGGGTATTTTGATATAAGTGATACTATAGCTATAGACCACACGATAGACAAAAATATACTTCCAAAAGGTGTCAAACTATTAAACCTAAACGATACCAATCAAATAGTCGCTTGGATAAAACAAAACGCAAAGGAGATGAAAGTTTGAATAAAGATATACAATTAATAATAAACACTATAAAAATATGCTCTATCAAAATCAAGCATATCATAGAAAAAGGCGACACAACAAAAAGTGATAGTCAAAACAGCACAGGCGACACCCAACTCAAGCTTGACATACAAAGCGATATCGTGATACAAAATGAGCTTTCAAAACTTAAGTGTGTTAGGTCAATTGTCAGTGAAGAGCAAGATGAGATCATAAATATAAATCAAAATGCAACATACAATATAGCATATGACCCACTCGATGGCAGTAGTTTAGTAGATGTAAACTTGAGTGTTGGCTCTATATATGGTATATATCAATACTCATATAGTGGCAAAAATATAGTAGGTGCCGTTTATGTTGTGTTTGGTCCAAGAGTAGAGATGGTCGTAGCTATTGATAAACAAGTCAAATTATATAGACTACTTGACCATAGTTTTGAATATATTCAAGATATCCATCTACAAACAAAAGGCAACATATTAGCTCCTGGTTCAACACAAGCTATGTGGTATCCGCACCACAAACAGATGATAGACGATTTTTTTACTGATGGTTATAGACTTAGATATAGTGGCGGTATGGTGCCAGATTTGCATCAAATTTTGCTCAAAGGTGGAGGTTTGTTTTCATACCCTGCTACAAAAGACTTAACAAAAGGCAAGCTAAGACAACTATTTGAGGTGTTTCCTTTTGCTTTGGTTTTTAAGTTCGCTGGTGGCGATGCTATAGATGGCGAACATAAACTGCTTGATATCAACACAACACATATTCACGATACGACTGCTTGTTTTTTTGGTAGCTTACAAGAGATAAAAAAAGTTTATGAGGTTTGGTCATGAACGAAGAAAAGATAGACGAAACTTTAGAGCAAAACATAATCACTCTAAAACAGTGTCAAAAAGACAAAAAGCTCGACACTTGTAGCGATTGTGATAGTGTGATAAATTGCGACATAAGAAAAGCATATGTCAAAGCTGTATATGACTCTATGAACAAGGACAAAACTGGTGGCTTTGAATTTTAAAGGTGCTCTAAAAGTGGCAGACACTACAAACAACAGACCACATATCGTAGTGTATGTGTTCTTTTTGGTGCATATGTTTGCTTTTGGTGGTAGTGGGTTTTATCTGGCATATGGTGAAGATACACCATATATCATGACACTTATGCACGGTAGTATTGCTATATTTGTGTATATTATATTTTATATTACTTTATTTGGTTTAGACAAGGTTGTCTGGATGTTCATCAATGCCATACTTGGTTTAGCACAGACATATTTTGTGATAAATTTTTTAGGCCAATTTTTTGTGAACAATTGGGATTTTTACAACTACCCATTTTATAGACATATTATACCAGCTATTTATATTGTTTTGTATCTATTTTTAATTCGGCAGCTTATATATGACATAATCAAAAATGAAAAAATAACAAACTTTATATTTATATTTATCAATATTATTATGTATCTATATTTTTATATCGGTTCATTATAGTGCAAACAACAAAAAAGGAGAAAATATGAACGAAGTTTTATACCGAAAAACCATAAACGACTTTGAAAATATATTTACAAATAGTTGGCAAGCAGAACAAACACGACAATACTTGATAAAGTTATATCAAGATGGTGAAACATTTGAACAAATAGCAGCTGCTTCGAAAGTTATGTCCGAGCATAGCCTCAAACTTCCTATCGCACGAGAGCTTCAAAACTCACTTTTGGACAATTGTGGCACAGGAGGCGATAGAAGCGACAGCTTCAATATATCTACAACCGTATCAATACTACTTAGTGCTTGTGGATGCAAAGTAGCAAAACACGGAAACAAAAGTATCACAAGTCAAAGCGGAAGCGCAAATATGCTTGAAGCTTTGGGTGTGAATTTGGATCTTGATATATCAAGCCAAGTAGATATGCTTTTGCATACAAATTTTGTGTTTATGTTTGCTATTTATCATCATAAAGCCATGAAGCATATTATGCCTATTCGCCAATCTATAAATCACAGAACCATATTTAATATCTTGGGCCCTTTGACAAACCCTGCTTGCGTAAAAAAACAGCTCATAGGTGTATTTGACAAAACCTTTTTGTCAAATATAACCAAAGCACTCAAACTAAATCAAAGCACAAGTGCTATAGTAGTATCATCTAAAGATGGTCTTGATGAAGTATCTATAAGTGATATTACCTATGCTTGTAGTCTAAGAAATGGCGACATAAATAGTTTTGTGATAAATCCAGAAAAAGTTGGCTTGAAGTTTTGGGCGAAAAATGATATAAAAGGTGGCAATCCAAAAGAAAATGCTAAAATAACAAAAGATATACTGCAAGGCAAAACAACAGGAGCCAAGCTTGATATTGTCCTGTTAAACTGTGCTGTAGCACTTGTAGTTGATGCCAAAGTAGATAATATAAACGATGGTATTGAGTTGTCAAAAACAAGCATATATGATGGCAATGCTTCAAAAAAACTTGAACAAATAATCGATGTCTCAAATAGTTTTTGATAAAGTTATAGGCCTTGATGGTATTCAAGATGTGGCAAAAAAGTTAGATGGTATTATCAATAAACAAAATCAAGTAGTTTTGTTACAAGGAGATTTAGCAAGTGGCAAGACAACTTTTGTTCAACAGTATCTAAAACTAAAAAAAATAGAAACAAAAGCCACAAGTCCTACATTTAGCTTACAAAATATATACGATGATTTTGTATATCATTATGATATGTACAATAGCTCGTTTGAAAAATTTGTAGCTATGGGTTTGTTCAATGAGCTTGAAAAAATTGGCTTACATTTTGTAGAATGGGGGGATGAAAAGTTTGAAAGTATGTTAAAGTTGTATGGGTTTGACAGCTTGAAAATAGAGATAAAAAAACACCAAAATAAAAGGAGATATATAATATGCATAAATTAGAAGCGATAAATTTGACAAAAACAATAAAAGACAACAAGATACTTCAAGGTATATCATTGGAGGTAAATAGTGGCGAAGTAGTAGGATTGTTAGGGCCCAATGGGGCTGGCAAAACTACGACTTTTTATTGTATATGTGGTCTTGTGCCACCAAGTAGTGGAGAAGTTTATTTTGATGGGCAACATATCACAAACAAACCTTTGCATGCTCGTGCTTTGATAGGTGTTGGTTATTTGCCACAGGAATCCTCGATATTTAAAGACCTCACAGTAGAAGAAAACCTAAAACTCGCAGCACAAATTTCTATAAAAAACAAACGCTCACAAGAGAAAAAAATAGAAGAGTTATTAGGTTTGTTTGATATAGAACCCATAAGAAAACAAAAAGGGGTTAGTTTGAGTGGTGGCGAGAGGCGGCGTGTCGAGATAGCAAGATCTCTTGTGCCAAATCCAAAGTTTTTGCTACTTGATGAGCCATTTGCTGGTGTTGATCCAATAGCAGTAAATGACATACAACAAGTCATATCTCAACTTATAAAGATAGGCATAGGAGTGTTGATAACTGACCACAATGTTCGTGAAACTTTGCAAATATGCGATAGAGCTTATGTCATAAAAAATGGCGAACTTTTAGCAAGCGGCAAAGCAGATGACATAAAAAACAACAAGCAAGTAAGAGAGGGTTATTTGGGAGAAGATTTTGTTTTTTAGGTCTGTAGTTGTATGGCTTTTTATTGTTTGTGTTGTATTTGGATTTGATACTACAAAGTTAAACCAATCTTTAAACACTAAACCAAGCCCAGTTAAACTTCAAAATATCTCAAACTTTTTTTTAAACTCTCCATATATATTTTCGCCACTTGGTGAAGGCAAAGGAATAGATACAGACACAAGGTTTAGGATAGATAAGTTTGATTGCACTACATTTGTAGAAACTATGTTGGCTTTAACCATGTCAATAAATATAGCCCAAGCAAAACAAAATCTTGATATCATAAGATACAGCGGAAAAGTTGATTTTAAATATAGGCGACACTTGCCAGCTTTGATGTGGAAACCACAACTTATAAGTTTTGGATTGCTTGAAGATATCACAAAGAATATAAAAGATTTCACTACAATTATCAAAAAACCAAATAAAAAACAACTAACAAATGATATGAAGTTTCTATCTAATTTTTTAGAAACCTACAGTATTGATTATATACCACTTGATAAAATTGAACAAAATATCCCAAATATCCCAAATGGCTCGATAGTAAATGTAGTGAGAACCAACAACAATAAAAAACTTATGACTATAACTCACCAGATGCTTTTATTTAAAAAAGAGGGTAAGATATTTTTTCGTCATGCTTCAAGTAATCCATACAAAAAAGTGGTAGATGAAGATCTAAAATCTTTCATAAAACGTGTATCAAAATTTAAGTGGAAAGTAGTAGGCATCAATATCCTTAAGATAAATTATGACAAATAAGACAAAATTTGTCTTATTTTGGGTTAGTTTAATTCTTTTTTGATAATATTGGTTTCAATTTAAATTAAAGGAGAAATATGTTAGTGACAAAAAAAGCCCCAGATTTCACAGCGACTACGGTGTTGGCAAACGGGCAGATACAAGAAGATTTTAACTTATACAAGAACTTTGGAGACAATGGAGCAGTGCTGTTTTTTTATCCACTTGATTTTACATTTGTTTGTCCATCTGAGATAATTGCTTTTTCAAAAAGAGCAGATGAGTTCAAAAAAAGAGGTATCAATATCATCGGTGTATCAGTTGATAGCCAATTTTCACACTTTGCTTGGAGAGAAACAGCTGTTGAAAATGGAGGAATAGGCCGTGTTAATATGCCACTGGTGGCTGATTTGACTAAATCAATAAGCAAAGATTATGATGTTTTACTTGATGGTGGTGTGGCTTTAAGAGGTTCGTTTCTTATAGATAAAGATGGCACAATCAGACATCAAGTTGTAAATGACCTGCCACTTGGTAGAAATATTGACGAGATGATACGTATGGTTGATACCATGCTTTATACAAACGAACATGGAGAAGTATGCCCAGCAGGTTGGGTTAGCGGCGATGAAGCGATGAAAGATACTACTGCTGGAGTAGCAGAGTATTTGAAAAACCACGAAGGAGATTTGTAATGCCAAAAATAAACAAATATGTAGATATAAGCGAAGTAGATAGAGAAGCAAAAAAAGATTTGATAGACAGACATAGTCCGTTTATACATTGCGAAAATAGTGCTAAAGTAGGAGAACCGTTCGAAGTTGTCGTCAAGATGGGCAACGAATACACACACCCTGATGATTTTGACCATTATATTGAGTCTGTGTCGTTGTTCAATGGTGACACTTTGTTAGCAAGGGCTACTTATGTGCCGGGAACTCTCGGGAACATAAAAGCACACAATACGACAACTTTCACGATAATTCCGCAAGGCAAAAAACTAAATTTGGTTGCACACGGATATTGCACCAAGCATGGTATTTGGGAAGGAACTTCTAAAGAGGTATCAGTTGGGTAAATTGTAAAAACTCACGAAAAAACACACGAGCTGTGTTCTAAACTTGAGTTTCAAACAGTTGTTTGGGTATGGCATTGAACTTAACTTTTTTGCCAATACCCAATGGCGACAACGCCTCTTTGGTTTCGTCAAATAGTTTGTGTTTGGTTTGTCCTATTATATTCCACCCGCCTGCACTATCTTGTGGATACACAGCAGTTTGGTTGTCTGCTATACCTACACTTCCTTTGAGCACTTTTTTTCGAGGGCTTTTTAGTCTTGGTGTTGCTATGGCGTCATCTACTAAACCCAAAAACCCAAAGCCAGGCAAAAAACCCAAAGCATATACATAATATATATTTTTTGTGTGTATAGCTACTATTTCATCTATGGTTATGTTTTTTGTTTTTGATATCTGTTTTAGGTCAAGTCCATAAGATATATCATAACACACATCAATATCAATAATATCATCGTCATCTATTGTGTGAGTTGGTATATAGTTTGTTATAATTTTTTTTAGACTATTTTTGATAGAAAAAAAATTATATTTAAATATATCAAAACTCAAAAATATAGTAGTATACGATGGAATTATTTCATATATAGCTTCGTCATTTAACTTCATTATTGCGTTGAAACCATTTTGCACTTTTTGTGATATATCCTGTGATATAACCTCGCCAAACGATATAAGCAAACTATTTACGGAAGTTTGTGATATTTGCATACAGTTTTGCTATTTGTCTATCATATATTGTGGCAAAAAACTGACGATTTCCGGAAATATAGTTATAATAGCAACTGCAAGTAACATAAGAAAGAAAAATGGCATAGTAGCTTTGAGAATATACTCTATCTTTTCACCACTTATGCTTTGTATCACAAAAAGAGAAAATCCAACAGGTGGGGTGATTTGTGATAATTCAACCATAAATACCAAAAATATACCAAACCAAAGTGGGTCAAACCCTGCTATCACAACTATAGGTAAAACTATAGGTAAAGTCATAACTACAATTGATATGCCATCAAGTATCATACCCAGCACCACATACATCAAGCCTACGATGAGTATGAGCATATATGGTGACAATCCCAAAGTTGTGATATATTCGCTCAAAGCCGAGGCTATGCCCAAAAACCCAATAACCTGCGACAAAAATCCAGCTGCTGCTATTATGAAGCTTATCATCACCGATGTTTTAATAGTATTCAATAAAGCTGTCTTAAATATATTTAAGCTAAAACTGTGAAAATATACGGCTAATACTATTGACCCTACAACACCCAGCGATGCCGCCTCAGTGGGAGTGGCAAATCCACCATAGATAGAACCCAAAACCAAACCAATAAGCAAAAATATAGGAGCTAAATCTTTGAGTGAGTTTAGCTTGTCTTTTGTCGTAAATGTCTCTGTCTCGCTGGGTTCTACTGTCTTATCTACTTTTGCTACTATCATGATATATATAGAGTATATGGTTGCAAGCATAAGCCCTGGCAATATGCCACCTATAAAAAGCTTGCCTATAGATACATCGGACAGCACGCCATAGATAATCATAATCAAACTAGGTGGTATCAAAAACCCCAAAGTTCCACTACCGGCAAGTGAACCTATAGCCAAAGATTTACTATAACCTCTTTTTTTTAATTCACTTAAAGTTATCTTACCAACAGTTGCTGTGGTAGCTGCGCTTGAGCCTGATACTGCTGCGAACAGCGAACAAGCAGCAACATTGACATGCAAAAGCTTTCCGGGTATATAGTTAAGCCAAGGCTTAAGACCATTTAAAAGTTTTGTAGATATTGTTGACTTATATAGTATCTCTCCCATAAGTATAAACATAGGTAAAGCGGCTAGTGACCACGAGTTAAGAGAGTCGTATAATGAGCTTGCCATCAGGTCGCCGATTTTATCAAATATAGATATCACAGGTGGCAGATTGTTTTCATATATAAGCATACCAACAACTCCACTTAGAAGCAAAGATATGCCTATCCATATAGATGATAGCAAAAACACAAACATCACAGCTATGACTATGATAGCCAACAAAAGTGGGTCAGCTATCATTTGATATCCTTTTTGACATAAAAGCTAAAATACTCAGCACAAAAAGAGTTATACCTATAGGCATAACAATTTGTGTAAGATATAGTGGGGTTTCGGACACGGCTTCGGATAACATCTCCATATCGTATGCGTCGTATGTAAACAGTATTGTCCTATACAAGATAAACGACAATATACACAAGCTCAAAACAGATGCGACCATATCTATGGTTTTGTTTTTGTTTTCATCCAACCTTGAGGTGATAATATTGATCCTTATGTGTGCTTTGTGTTCAAATGTATATGCCAGACCTAAAAAGATTGATGCTAAATACAGATAGCCACTATATTCATCGGCAATCATTGTAGAAAAGTCGAAAAATTGACGACCCACTATCTCTACCATGATAAGAACCACGAGAGATACTATCAAAACCGCAGACAAGTAAGCTCCCCACAAGGAGAGCTTACTAGAAAAATCATAAAAACTTTTCATCTATTTTTTGTATTTTTTAAATATTTCTTTGATATCTTTTGAAGCACCTTTTAAGTAATCGCTTAACATATCTTTTGCTATCTTGTTTAGCTCTTTTTGAAGTTTGGCACTTGGTGCTGATACTTTTAAGCCATTTTTGGTCAAAAGTGATAGAGAGTCTTTGTCTACTTGTCGCACTGCTTTCCATTGAGATACTTCTATCTCTTTAGCTGCCTTTAGCATAGCTTTTTGTTGTGTTTTGTCCATAGAGTTCCAGTAGTCAAGGTTTATAGTGACCGCTTGAAGTGGGTAGGCGTATTGGATCTTGTTGAAGTTTTTCAACACTTCCCAAAACTTGCCATTTTTGCCTGACTCAGATGATGTGACAACAGAGTTTACCATACCAGTTCTCAAAGCAGAATACACTTCACCCCAAGGCAAAGCAACAGCATCGCCACCTGCTTTGTTTATGAAATTTGCAGAATTTTTATCGTAAGTTCTAGTTTTTAGGCCTTTGAAATCTTTTGTAGAGTTTATAGCTTTGCTTGAATACAATCCAGATGCAGGCCACGAAACAGAATATAGAAACTTTTGGTTCCATTTTTTCGCTGTCTTTGCATATGCTTTTTTTGAAAGTTGGTATAACCTAAAAGCATCATCATAGTTAGTCGCTACAAACGGCAAAGCAGATATACCAAACACTTTGCCACCACCTGCTGTAAATGGTATAAACATATCCGTCATAGCTACTGTGCCATCTTTGACTGCTTTTAGTGGGTTGCCCTTGACAAGCGATGAACCAGCATGCACTTTGATCTTGACTGTGCCTTTGGTGTATTTGTCTACAAGCTTACTAAACTCCACAGCCCCTTTGGTGTGAAAGTTTGTCGCTCCATATTTGGCATTTAAATCCATCTTGACATTGCCTGCCACCGCTATACTAACTATAGCAGCTAGTGTTATTATCTTTTTGAACATCTGTTCTCCTTTTTATTTTCATCTCAATTGTTTTCACAAAAGAAAGCTAATAATAACAGAAATTTCTTAATTTAGATACAGTTTTCTATAATTTTTTTAAAATCATCTTTATGCCAACTCGCTGTGCCTATTAGCACTCCATCTACATTTGGTATATTGATGATATCTTTGATATTGTCTAACTTGACACTGCCTCCATATAGTAGTGGTGCTGTTGTTTTTTTGGCCAGTTTTTTATGTATTGTGGCTATATCGTCTAAACCACAACTAACCCCTGTGCCTATAGCCCAGACAGGTTCATATGCTACAATCATATCTTTATAACTCAAGTCAATACCATCGAACTGCTCTTGAATATAACCCAATGTTTGACTTAAACCTTGATTTTTAATATCCAATGGCTCACCAACGCAATATATTATTTTATATCCAAGAGCTTTAAAATAGTTAAACTTTAGCGATACTGTTTTTTGTGTTTCGTCAAGTATATGTCGCCTTTCACTATGTCCTATGAGTATGGTTTTTATATCAAACTCATCAAGATGAGAGTGCCCTATTTCACCCGTATATGGACCATCTTTAACATAAAATGCATTTTGTGTTCCAATACATAGATTTGAAACAGTGTCAAAATTGTCAAGAGCAGTTGAGGGTGGAAATATGTATATGTCATTTTTTATATTTTCATCTTTTAAAAATTTGTTTATATCGTTGATAAACTCATTTGTGCTTTGTCTTGTATGATTTGTCTTAAAATTGCTTGCTATTATTTTCATATTTTTCCTTTTTTTGTATTTTATCATTTTTAAATAAATTCTAAAAGTTTTTTACACGAGAACAATTTGATTTTTGATAAAAATATTTTTATCTATTTTTGGTATTTTATAAATATATTTCTGATATCTTCTGTAGCATCTATAAGGTATTGGTTTAGCATATCTTTTGCTGCGACATCTAATTCTTTTTGTAGTTTAGCACTTAGATTTGCTACTTTCATACCATTTTTAGATAACAAAGATAATGAATCTTCATCTACTTGTCGCACCGCTTCCCATTGTATTTTTTCTATCTCGCTCGCCGCTTTTAGCATAGCTTTCTGCTGTGCTTTATCCATAGAGTTCCAGTAGTCAAAGTTTATAGTAGTGCCATGAAGAGGATAAGCATATTTTATTTTTGTGAAGTATTTAAATGTTTTCCAAAACTTATTATATTTACCCGCTTGAGATGAAGTAAGAGCAGCATCGAGTGTAGGGATTATCATAGATGAATAAGTGTTAATCACATTGCCATCTACTTTAGGTCACCTCTAAAAACCTCTATGCTCATTGCTTTAGGATAGCTTTTCATATTGTTGAGTTCTGTTTTGATGGACTACCTGGGTAATTCGAAAGACAGAACTCAACAATATGAAAAGCTATAC
>QMKX01000026.1 GCA_003643835.1 Campylobacterota bacterium | reverse complement strand
CATATATACAATCATATAGATGAGGTGCTACTAGAAGACACAAAAAAAGCACAAAATATATCTTTAATTCATATAGTGTTTTTGATACTTTTGATATCGCAAATACTTTTGTCTATAAGAGTTCGTAAGCTGTTAAGACCGCTATCGCTGATAACAAACAAACTACGAACGATAGAGGATGGCGACTTGAGCGCTCTATCTTTCGACACAAACTACGATGAGATAAAACATATGGTGCTATCGTATAACAAAGCCGTAGCAAAGATACAATATATCTTGGATACTAGAGAAATGTTTAGTAAGATTTTTATGCATGAACTAAAGATGCCAATAGCTAAAGCTATGTTTCATCTCAAAGCAGATATATCGCAAAACACTCACGATAAACTCAAAGATATTTTAGACCAACTAAACCAAGAGTTAGACAAGTTCGCACAATTAGAAAGCTTGATATCACACCATGAAAGGATAAACGACACTCCAAACAACATGATAGATACTATCAACGAAGCAGTAGCAAAGATAAACACAATACAAAAAAACAATATCCATATAAACTGCTCCAAAACTACTACAATCAACGGCGACAGACAGCTATGGGTGATATGTTTCAAAAATATTTTAGAAAATGCTCTGAAATACTCAGCCAACAATCGTGTAAATATATGTTGTAGTGATGGCAAAATATCTTTTCAAAACATAGGACAGCCACTGCCTATAGATATATCTGGCGATATTACAAACTGGAAACTGACTAAAAATCAAAGAAACAAAAGCTCCACTGGGTATGGTTTTGGTCTATTTATCATCAAAACAATTACAACTATAAACAGATATAAACTACAATATAGTTATGATAAACAAAACAAACAAATAGATATAACTATTTTTAGATAAACTAAAGGTGACCTAAAGTTTAGAAAAAGGAACAATATAAAAAATCTAACAACAAAAACACAAAACAAAAAAACACTCTTTTATATACTTTTAGTGCTTGCTATGATGTCGTGGGGTATATCTTGGGTCAATGCAAAAGTTTTAAGCTCATACATCACCGCATCTGACCTTATATTTTATAGATACTTTATAACTGTATTGACATTGGTTCCTGTGATAATTTTTTTGAAAAAATCATTTGAGATACCACTTAAGACGCTTGGTTTAGCTTTGCTGGCAGCTATATTTTTGTCAATTTATTCTATATTTTATTTTGATGGCACAAAATATGGCACATCTGGTTTGGGTGGAGCATTTGTCACTACATTTACTCCTATTTTGACATTTGTTTTACTTGTGGGTTTTTTTGACAAAAAGTTAGAAAAAAATGACATAATAGCTTTGGTTTTGGGTGCTATTGGCACTATAACTATCTTGAATATATGGAGTTTTAAATACGATGAGATATTTGTTGTAGCAAATTTATATTTTATATATGCTTCTATCTCTTGGTCGTTTTTGACTATAACCAACTCTAAAAATAAAACTACCGATGCATTGGTATTTGTCTTTTATTTATATGTTTTTACCACAATTATAGGTTATTTTTCTGGCACATTTCAAACTGGAAATATATTTGATTTTGATACTATTTTTTGGCTCAATCTTATTTTTGTGTCAATTGTCAGCACTACATTTGCTACATCTGTATATCTTGTAGCTATAGCTAAACTTGGAGCAAATGAAGCAAGTTCGTTTATACTTCTTGTGCCATTTAGTGCTATTGTTGCTAGCTGGATATTTTTAGACGAGCCTATATATTTAACTACAATTATAGGCACCGCTCTTACTATAAAAGCGGTGCTTATGATAAACAACAAAAAAGAAAAAAAACAATAAAATTAATTTTTTTATATTATTTAGATAAAATGCAATATGAATAAAGTTTTAGCACTCAAATATAGACCAAAAAGTTTTGAAGATCTTGTAGGACAAGACACAATCACAAGAACGATATCTATGGCTCTTGATAGCGATAGATTAGCCCATGCTTATTTATTAAGTGGAATAAGAGGTAGCGGAAAAACCTCTACTGCTAGGATATTGTCTAAGTCTATTTTATGTGAAAATGGTCCTACAAGCAAGCCATGTGAAAAATGCGATAGTTGTCTGTCGGCAAACGATGGCAAACATATGGATATAATAGAGATGGATGCGGCATCAAATCGTGGCATAGATGATATAAAAGAACTCATAGAACATATTAGATACAAACCAACAAGCGGAAAATATAAAGTTTTTATAATAGATGAGATACATATGCTTACTGTTCAGGCATTTAATGCTTTGCTTAAAACACTTGAAGAGCCACCAAGTTTTGTGCGATTTATATTAGCTACCACTGACCCACTTAAACTTCCAGCTACAGTATTGAGTAGAACTCAACACTATAGGTTTAGAAAAATATCTCTAAATGACACAACATCGCATTTGGAACATATACTAAATCAAGAAAATATCAAATACGAACATGAAGCTTTGCAAACAATTGCAAGACATGGTGAGGGTAGCTTGAGAGATAGCTTGACTATACTTGACCAAGCTATAATATTTTCTAAAGCAAATATCACCGTAAGTGAAGTGGCAAATATGTTAGATTTGATAGATACCGAACTTTTAGATGAACTTTTTGATGTGATTTTAAACAACAAAGCTATAGATACAGTGATAGAGAAGTTCATAGGATTTGAGTTTAGTTCGGTTCTCGATGAACTTGGTGTATATTTAAAAAATTGTATCAAGAAAAATGATACAAGATTTGATATGATTGTGTATGATAGATTTTTCAGTATTATAGCAAATTCAAAATACCTTTTAAGCATAAATAGCGATGAGGAGTTCGTGCTGTTGCTAACTACTATGAAGTTAAAAAACGCAATGAAAACAAATAAAATTGACGATATGATAAACGAACTTGAAACTACAAGCCAATCAACTATCATAAAAAAAACAGAAGAAAATTTACAAAATATAGAAAAAACTCCAAAAGAGTTATACAAAAATTTGACAGATAAAATTTTTGATATTAGTTTTGATGTTGGGCAGTGCTTTGAAAATAGTTTTGAGTTTGTAGAATTTTCAAACAATAAACTTTTATTAAAATCACAAGCAAAAGAGGAGTGTAAAAATATATTGTGGAAAAATTTTGATATGATTAAACAGTTGGCAGTTGAGTTATATGGCAACGATGTAATTATTGAGTTTCAAAAGAAACAAGAGATAAACGAATCGCCTCCACAAATAGAACCAACAAATGAAAAACAAAATGAAAAACAAAATGAAAAACAAAATGAAAACTTAGAAAATAGTGATATGGTCCAAGAAGCAAAAAAATATCTAAATCCAACAAAAATAGAAACAAAGCTAAAAAATGACCAATTATAAAAGAATAGTCGTCAAAGTTGGCTCATCTATCTTAAACCAAGACAATCAAATAGCAACAACAAAAATGAAAAATCTGGTAGAGTTTATAGCAAAAATAAAAAATAAAAACATAGAAGTAATACTCGTAAGTAGTGGTGCTGTGGCATTTGGCTACACTAAACTACAAATAGATAAAAAAATAACAAGCAACAAACAAGTTTTAGCATCAATAGGCCAACCTCTTCTTATGACAACTTATCAAAAATATTTTAAATCTTTTGATATATTGTGCTCTCAGTTTCTCATAGAGGCTACTGTATTTGATGATGATGTTAGACTAAAAAATGCAAAAGATGCTATAAGCAGATCACTAAAAAATAGCATATTGCCTATAATAAATGAAAATGACACAACATATACCAAAGAGTTGGTTTTTGGCGACAATGACCAGTTAGCAGGATATGTCACAAAACATTTCAAAGCAGATATGCTGTTGGTGTTGAGTGATATTGATGGGTATTATGACAAAAACCCAACTACAAGTCACGATGCAAAACTTTTGAAAAATATAAAAAAGTTAGACAAAACAAGCCTAAATGACGAGCACACACCAAATAGCGAATTTTCAACAGGAGGAATAGTCACTAAACTTAAAACAGCTTCATTTTTGATAAAAGAAAATATACCTATGTTTTTATGTAGCGGTTTTGACCTCAAAGACGCTAAAAGTTATATGTTTGATAGTATCCACAACAAAGGAACACTATTTGGCAAATAAAGTTTTGTTTATGGGCACGCCACCTTTTGCGACAAATGTCTTCAAAACTTTAATAAACAACAACTATGATATAGTAGCGTTATATACTCAACCAGATAAAAAAGTGGGCAGAAAACAGCTGCTTACATACCCTCATATCAAACAATATTGTGTTAATAGCAACATAAATATCAAAATATATCAGCCTTTGGATTTAAAAGATAGTTTGTTTGACATAAACTCTTTGAAGCCTGACTTTATAGTCGTTGTAGCATATGGACAGATACTACCTCAAAATATATTAAGTATCGCTCCTTGTATAAATTTGCATGCATCTATTTTGCCTTTATACAGAGGTGCTATTCCTATCCAACAAGCAGTTTTAAACGATGACAAATATACAGGAGTTACCGCTATGTTGATGGAAGCAGGGCTTGATAGTGGGGATATGTTAAGTTGTCATTATATAAAAATTGATGATAAAAATAGTGTAGAACTTTTTGATAAACTTTCACTAATAGCAAGTGATTTGATAGTATATGTTCTAAATAATTTTGTGCGAATTAAACCAAAAAAACAGTTACAAACCAGCGCAACATATTGTGCCAAAATCACAAAACAACATGGCAAAATATCGTTTGAAAATAGTTTTGATATCTATAATAAATTTAAAGCTTATAAAGGTTGGCCTGGTATATTTACAAAAAATGGCTTGAAAATTATATCTTGCGATATAGATGACAAAAACACTAAAAATAAAAAAGCAAAAATAGTTGACATACAAAAACAATATATAAAAGTAGCTTGCACAAATGGGGTATTGACTATTTATGAAGTGCAACCTATAGGCAAAAAACCTATGAATTGTGCGGATTATTGTAGAGGCAAAAGACTGAAAGAGGGCGATATTTTTGAGTAAATTTCATACACCCGTGTTGCAAGATAAAGTTTTAGAATATCTCAAGCATATCAAAAAAGGCACAATAGTTGATTGCACTGCTGGGTTTGGCGGACATAGTGAAGCGTTATTAAAATTAGATCAAAACACAAAACTAATATGTAACGACCAAGACAGCGAGGCTTTAAAGTTTTGTCAAAAAAGGTTAGAAAAGTATGATAATCGTATAACATACCACAAAGGCAACTTTGAAAATATTTTAGACAAGTTTCAAGATGAAAGCATAACGGCCATACTGGCAGATATTGGAGTGAGTTCATATCAGCTTGACAATCTAAACAGAGGGTTTGGATTTGATAGCCCAAAGTTAGATATGCGAATGGATACAAATAACCCAATCACGGCTTATGAGATAATAAATGGTTACGATATAGTAAGTTTACAAAAAATATTGAAAAATTTCGGCGAGATAAAAGAGTATAAAAAGATAGCTGATTTGATAGTAGCTTCAAGACCTATAAATGATGCAAAACAGCTGTCAAGCCTTATCAAAAAAAATAGCTACAACAAAAGAGGTTTTCATCCAGCTACTTTGGTATTTCAAGCGATTAGGATAGAGGTCAATAGAGAGTTAGAGGTGTTAGAAAGATTACTCGAAAGCATAAAAAATTCAAACATAAAAAAATGCACCGTAGTTATAATATCATTTCATTCACTTGAAGATAGAGTTGTCAAGCATATGTTTAACAAGTGGTCAAAAAATTGTATATGCCCCGACTATGAGCCAAGATGTATATGCGGCAACAATCATAACATAGGCAAAAAAATAACAAAAAAACCAATAACGCCCACAACTAAAGAACAACAAACTAACCCAAGAGCAAGAAGTGCTAAACTAAGAGTGTTTGAAATTTTGAGATGAAAAAAAGAACAAAACAAAAAGATACCAAGATATTATTTACCAACAACTATCCATATAAAAATAACACAACTTCAAATAAAAAATACACATATATGCTGGGAATTGGTGGAAATATTGGCAACACTAAAAGAATTTTTGACAAACTATTTCTAAATTTGAAACAAAACAGTTTTGTATTTGTCAAACAAACAAGTTTTTTGTATATCAATCCACCTTTTGGATACCTCAAACAAAATAATTTTACTAATACTATTGTGATAATAAAAACAAACAAATCAGCAAAAATATTCTTAGAACAAACAAAATACATAGAAAAAAGATTTAAAAGAGAAAGATTGTTTAAAGACGCACCAAGAAGTTTAGACATAGATATAATAGTTTGTAAAAAAGGTAAACATATGATAAAAAAACAAACAAAAAATTTGCAAATACCACACAAGCATTGGAAACAAAGACATAGCGTGATAGTGCCACTACGATATATAAAAAACAACCGATGAAAAAAGTAGCAGTAGCCTTAAGCGGCGGTATAGATAGCTCATATACAGCATATTTACTCAAATCATATGGCTATGAAGTAGTTGGTATATATATGAAACTTCACGATGCAGTAGATGGTTACCATGAAAAAAACTTAAAAAAGATAAAAAATGTTTGTGAAAATTTGAATATACCATATCATATAGTTGATATGAGCAAACAGTTCAAAAAAGATGTGTATGATTATTTTGTAAATACATATAAAGATGGTTTAACCCCAAACCCATGTGTCAAATGTAACCGTTATATAAAATTTGGCGCCTTAATAGACAAGGCAAAAGAACTAAACTGTGATACTCTATCTACAGGACATTATGTCAAAACCGATGGCGAGTTTTTATATGAAGCAGCAGACAAACAAAAAGACCAAAGTTATTTTCTATCCCAAGTCAGACAAAAAAATTTAAAATTTTTGTATTTTCCTTTAAGCGACCAAACAAAAGAATATGTAAAAGAACAAGCAAAAAATATAGACTTTTTGAGAGATATATCAGCCAGCAACGAATCGCAAGAGATTTGTTTTGTGTCAAATAGTTATATAGATATTTTAAACAAACATTATGATACAAATACGAAAGGAAATACTATAGATAAGAACGGCAAAATTATAGGCACACACAAAGGTTATATGCACTATACAATAGGCAAACGAAAAGGGTTTGAAGTGTATGGGGCATTGACGCCTCATTATGTTTTAGCTACATTTAAATATCAAAACAGCATAACAGTTGGCGACAAAAATGAGCTTAAAAAAAATATCATAACCATTGATAATCTAAATATGTTCATAAATGAAAAAGAGTTTGATAGTGAGGTGCGATTGAGATATAGAAGCGCTAAAGAAAAGTGCACGGTGAGCATAAAAAATCAAAAAGCAAAAATAAGACTAAAAAATACAGCATTTGCTGTAGCAAACGGTCAATATGCTGTTTTGTATCAAAAAAATAAAATAGTTGGAAGCGGAGTAATAATAAATAGTGAGCTACAAGATGATATTTGGTAAAATTGATTATATAAATCTTTTGCCTTTTTATGTTTTTTTGAAAAAAAATATCAAATCATCACAACAAAAAGCTATAATGAACTGGAAAAAATCATATCCATCTGATATAAATAAAATGTTCAAGATGCGACAAATAGACGCAGCTTTGATATCAAGTATCAAATCACAAAAAGAAAAATGCTCAAATGTCGGTATAATTAGCCGTAAAGATGTGTTGTCAGTATTGTGTATAAGAGGTAAATACAAAAAAGATGAACACTCAAGCACATCAAATATATTGGCAAAAATTTTAAATACCGATGGCCAAGTGGTCATAGGAGACAAGGCTTTGAAGCTATTTTTTCAAAATCAAAACAAAGATGACATAATTGATTTGGGTTTACAATGGTTTGAAAAATACTCATTACCTTTTGTATATGCAAGACTGTGTTTCAATAAAAACAATAAAACTTTCAACAAATTATCAAAAAAATTTTTAAATACAAAAACAAAGATTCCTATGTATATACTGAACAAAAAAGCAAAAAGTATTGATATTAGTATAAGCCAGCTTAATATATATTTGTCTAAAATAAGTTATAAAATAGGCAAAAATGAGCAAAAATCATTGAAACTTTTTTTTAAATTAAGCAAAAATTATAATTGAGATATAGTAAATCGCAAAAAACATAGGTTTGTTTAAGAGTTTTGTGTTATAATACACAACTTTAAAAAAAGGAAGCGATATGGACAACAGGAATTTGAAAAAAGATTTAGAGCATATAGACTCAATCTTGAAAGAAAAAGGCATAAGCAGAAGAGATGCTATGAAAATGCTGGGACTTAGCACTGCGGGATTAGCAGTAGGAAGCACAAGTTTAGATGCTACAACTACACTCAACGCAAGTGATGCAAAAGGTGAAGTGCTTATAGTCGGAGGTGGTTTATCTGGTATGTCAACAGCAGCAAGATTGAAAAGTAGTGCATCTGGTATAAATATCACAGTTGTAGAGCCAGAAGCAGCCTCTGTGTCATATCAACCCGGACAAACACTCGTAGGTGCCGGACTTTGGGATAAAAAAGATATATTTTATAAACGAGACGATTTTGTGCCAGATGGTGTCAAAGTGATCAAAGAAAAAGTGATGAAATTTGATCCACAAAAAAACACAGCAACTACAGACAAAGGCACAGAACTAAAATACGATGCTATGATAGTAACAGCTGGGGTTAAGTTAAACTATGGTGCTATTGTTGGACTTGAAGCAGCTGGCGAAGCGTATTCGAGCGGCGACAACAAGGCACTTGTAGGTGAATTAAACGCAAAGGGTGTATCGTCTGTATATACAGCAGACGGCGCAGAAGCGACATGGAAAAATATGCAAGCTTTTATAGCAAAAGCAAAAGCAGGACAAAAAGTAAGCGGTGTATTTACACATCCAAATACTCCTATCAAGTGTGGTGGAGCTCCAAAAAAGATTATGTATCTCACAAATGAGAGACTTAAAGAGCAAGGCGCTAGAGAAAATGCAGATTTGCATTTTTATCCAAATGGTGGCGGTATGTTTGGTATCAAAGATTATCATACAGCTATAGTCAAGCAGTTTGAAAGAGAAAAGTTTAATTGGTCATATAAACACAACTTGGTAGAGATTGCAAATGGTGAAGCTATATTTGATAATCATGGATTGGTAAAAGGCAAATTTGACCCAGATTTAGATGAATATGAGATGATACAAACACATAAAAGAGTTGTGAAAAAGTTTGATTTTATACATGTAACTCCACCTATGAAAGCTCCAGACGAGATAGGAAATTCGGTTATTGGTTCTGCTAAAGGTTGGGTGCCGGTAAATAAAGAAACACTCCAACACGCAAAATTTGAAAATGTTTTTTCACTCGGCGATATAGCAGCTATACCTATGGGGAAAACTGGCGGAAGTGTCAGAAAACAATACAAAGTTGCTGTTAGCAATGTCGTATCTTATTTAGAAAAAGGTTCGATACCAAAAACCAATGCAAAATACGATGGATATACAGTTTGCCCGCTTATTACAAGTATAGGCACTGTTATGTTAGCTGAGTTTAACTGGGCATCTAAAAAACCAGGAAGTGGTCAAAATGCAGCAACTGCTGGTTTTCTTGACCCTACACAAGAGAGATATATATGGTGGTTGTTGAAGTTTTATCTATTGAAACCTATGACTGTTTATGGAATGCTAAGCGGTAGAGCTTAAAAGGAGAGAAAATGAAAAAAATAATTATATCAACACTATTATCAATATTTGCAGTGTTTGCCTTGGTTGGTTGCGGTGAAAAAGAGACAAAACAAGAAAAAGTAGCATATAAATATACTACAGTTCAAGTATATGAACAAGCTTGTATCAAATGTCATGGCAAACATGGTGAGGGAAATCCTGAAAAGAAAACACCAGCACTAAACGATAGAACTCCTGCTGAGATGGCACAAGATTTATATGATGTTAAAAATGGTGGCACAGGATTTGGCGGAAGTGGAACTGACCATGAAATTATGGAACACAATATGAAAAAACTTATTGATAAAGGATACGATTACGATATAGATAGTATGGCAGAATTTTTGTCTTATTTAGCTAAAAATCAATAATAAATTATCATTTAAAGCAAGGTTATTGATAACTTTGCTTTTTAATTAACAAAAAACAAATGAACAGAAAAACAAACAAAGTTTTTGTTTGGCCTTTTTATACAAGACTTATACATTGGCTGATAGCAGTATCTTTTCTTGTAGCATTTGTTTTGTCCTTTTATGAGCATTTGCTCAACTTGCATGCAGCATTTGGTGTAGTTTTTGGTTTGATGTTGTTGTATAGAATAATATGGGGATTTTTAGGACCCAATTATGCTATATTTGCTACATTTAAACTTTCTTTTTCTGCTTTGATATCTTATTTTAGAGAAAAAATACAAAATCGTTATAGAGAGATACCAGCAGGACACAATCCTGCTTCGAGTTGGTATACACTTGTCGTGCTTGGATTTGGTTCTGTTATAGCTTTCAGTGGTTTGTTTTTGTTTGGTATCCAAGAAGGCAACGGTTATCTTGGGTATTTAAATGAAAACTACTACAGATACACTGGTATTTTGATGTTTGTTCATACTTTTATGTCTTATATATTGGTTGGCTGGGCTTTTGTGCATATATTTGGGGTGCTTATAGAGCAATTTTATCATAAAACAAATATGTTGTTTGTTATGATAACTGGATACAAAATAGCAAAAGGACAAGATGCAACACCGGGCAAAAAAAGAGGACTGCTGACTTGGAGTTTTCTTTTGTTGTCGTGTTTTGTATTTTTTGTATCAACAGATGGCAGAAACAATCCTTTTGTAGTTAATAGATTTAAAACTATTGATATAAAAAAAGAGTCTCCTGTGTATTTTGAGAAGTGCGGCACTTGCCACAAGGCATACCCAGCTTTTATGTTGCCATCTAGTTCATGGGACAGAATACAAAGCGGACTTGAGAATCATTTTGGAGATGAGATATCGCCAGACCATAATGACAGCGACCATAGAATATCCTTGAGCGAACAAACTGACATATTTAAATATCTTGTAAACAATAGTGCCGATAATAGCACCAGAGAGATTTCGGTCAAGGTTATGAAGTCGCTCGATGGAGCAAGAGGTAGAAAAAGTATAAGCAAGATAAAAATATGGAAAGATATACACAAAAATATCAAACCACACATATATAAATCTGACCAAATAAAAGACCGCTCCAATTGCTTTGCTTGTCATAAGCATTTTGAACAAGGAGTTTTAGAAGATATTGATATACAAGTGCCTACAAACTTGACATGGACAAAAAAGAAAGATAGTAGTCAAAAAGATAAACAAAAAAAATAGATAAAATTTTCATTATTTAGTAGCTGTGTCGCAAGAGATTATTTTGATATATTTGATATTTACGGATATAAAACTGCTATAAACTTAAAATAATCCCATATTTTTATAAACTTTTTTAGACCAATGTTTCAAACTACTACAGACTATAGGTCGCCTAAATATAGCTTGATTTTTATTTGTAAAGTTCTTTTATAATTTTTAGTTATAATTTCACACAAATTTATAAAAAGGATAATATATGAAAAATTTAGTCAAAATTGTAGGGCTTTCGGCGGTTGTAGCAAGTGTAGTTTATGGTGGTGGGTATAGAATACCAGAGCAAAGTGCATCGTCAGTTGCTTTAAGCGGAGCTTATATAGCCAATTCAAGCGGAGCTAGTGCTTCGTATTATAACCCAGCAAATATGAGTTTCAACAAAAACCAAACAGACATGGAAGTGTCACTTATGCATATAGGTTTAACAAAAATCAAATACACAGATAACAATGGAGTTGCTGCTAATGATGGCAAATCAAAAGCAGAGAGCTTCATAGTGCCAACTCTATTTATAAGCACCAAAGATTATGCTGGCATTGGCTTGCGATATGGTCTGTCTATCACTGTGCCAGGTGGATTGTCGAAAAGGTGGGATAGTCCAACCCAAAAAGCAAGTGCCGAGGAGTTTACGCTGGAAGTAGTAGAGTTAAATCCAACAGTATCGTATAAAATCAACGAACAGTTTGCAGTTGGCGGAGGATTGCGAGTAGTGAAAACAGATGGTGTAGTGAAAAGTTCAGGTGGTGTATCAAGAGATTTGACAGGCGATAGCATAGACTACGGATACAACCTAGGGGCTACATATAAGCCAGATGAGACATCAAATATCTCTGCTACATATCGTTCAAATGTTGATCTGACAGTAGAAGGAGATGCAAAATTATATGCAGGAACAGCTTTATTATATGATGATGGCGCTAGTGTTACAGTGCCGTTACCAGCGGTTAGCACTCTAGCATATAGCAAAAGTTTTGGAGATACAACTGTAGAGCTAAACTACGATATAACTCACTGGTCTGCTTATGAAGAGCTTGATTTTGAGTATAGTTCAACTGTAGCAGCTCCATTACAGCCTTTTTTTGACGATCCAATAGACAAAAGCTGGGAAGATACCACAGCTATACGACTAGGAGTCACACACAAGTTAAACAAAAAACTCACTCTCATGGCAGGATATGCCAAAGATGAAAACCCAGTGCCAGAGAAAACTCTAGGCTACGAGCTACCAGATAGCGATGCAACGCTGTATTCGCTTGGAGCAAACTGGGTTATAGATGACAAAAGCTCTGTAGGGTTTGGATATTTGTTAGATATCAAAGAGAAAAGAGAAGTCAAGAATGATACCATAGATGGAGAATTTACCGATGCCAAAGCTCATATGATGTCATTTGCCTATAGAACTAGCTTCTGATGAAACTTACATATCCGTTTGACAACTTTTATGAAATTTTAGAAAAAAACACGCGCGAGTCGCCAAAAAAAGTCACTATATATAGCGAGTATGGTAAGCTTACCAACCAAGAGCTTCAAGCTCAGGTAGACAAGACTGCTAGATTTTTAGAGATATCAAACATAAAGTTTGGCGACAAAGTAGGTATAGTGATGTCAAATGGTCCGCAGTTTATAGTGTCGCTATTTGCCATATGCAAGATAGGGGCGATAGCTGTGCCTATCAACAATTTTCTCAAAAGCGAAGAGTTAGAATATATCATAAACAACAGCGATGCTAAACTTCTGTTTGCTAGTGGCAGCTTCAAAGGCGAGCTAAAAACTGTGCTACAAAACACAAAAGTATCAAAGATAATATGGAGTGAAAACCAAGACAACTTAGATGAGGATAACTTTTGTATGCAGGAGATATTAAGTGGTATAAACATACACCACACCACATCTCGCACACCCAACCTAGACGACACAGCTGTCATCATATATACTTCTGGCACTACTGGCAACCCCAAAGGCGCTATGCTTAGCTACAAAAATCTATTTTCCAACTCAATAGCCGGCACACAGCGGTTTAAATTTACTCCCAAAGATAGATTTATAGTCTATCTACCTATGTTTCACTCATTTACTTTAAGTGTCATGATCATAGTGCCTATATTTTCAAATGCAGCCATAGTATCTATCAAGTCTATATTTCCGTTTGCAAATGTCCTAAAACAAGCATTGCTAAAACGAGTGACGGTATTTTTGGGAGCTCCACAGATATACAATGCCCTAAACAAAGCCAAAGTCCCGTGGTATTTTATGTGGTTTAACTCCATACGACTGTTTGTCAGTGGTTCGGCGCCCTTGAGCGAACAAGTGTTGGTGGACTTCAACAAAAAGTTCAAACGATCGATCATGGTAGAGGGATATGGTCTAAGTGAGTGCTCTCCTGCTGTATCATCAAACCTGTTTGACAAGAGAAAAGTCCTAAGTGTTGGTCTGCCATTTGTGTCATACCAAGTCAAGATAGTAGATGATGATATCATGGAAGTAGCTACTGGAACTGTTGGTGAGATAATAGTCGCAGGTGATTGTGTCATGCAAGCATACTACAACAACCCAACCGCCACAGATGACACTATAGTAAATGGTTGGGTTAGAACTGGCGACTTAGGTTATGTTGACGAAGATGGTTATATATTTATAGTAGATAGAAAAAAAGACCTCATAATATCAAAAGGTGTCAATGTTTATCCTCGTGAGATAGAGGAGCTCATAATCAAAATCGATGGTGTCGATGCTGTGGCAGTTGTAGGTATCAAAGATGAAACCAAAGATGAAAAAATAGTAGCATTTGTAGAGCTTGAAAAAGAAACAACAAAATTGGTAGATGAAAGGCTTATCAAAGAACATATCAAACCACACTTAGCCAACTTCAAAATGCCAAAGCAGATATATTTTGTAGATGAACTACCTAAAAATGCAGCAAACAAGGTCCTAAAAAGAAAATTAAAAGAAGATATAAATCAATATATAAAAAGTTGATTTTCAAATATATCAAAGGGTAGATGTGAAAAATATATTTGTGATTGTTTTTGCTGTCCTATTTTTGTCTATCATACTGTTTGCTCAAGATAAAAATAGCACAGTTTCTGTATCTATAGGCAAATATAGTGGCAAAGCTACAGAAGTTGTTTATAAAAATAGTGGAGATAAACTAAGCGAGCTTTTTTGGCACACAAAAGATGTCAAACTACTAAATATCGATGGTTTGTTTGATATAAATGAAAAATTTTCATTCATCGCTTCTATAAAGAAAAACATAGGTTCAGGCGAAGTTAATATGGATGACTACGATTGGATGTGTGGACAAGCAGGTTATACATGCACCATCAACGACTGGTCCCACCACTCCTACTCACCAAACACAGATGTAGAAAATATACTCATGATGAAAATCACAACAAAAGCAAAACTCATAAACGAAGATTATATTTTAAATATCCTTTTTGGTATTAGAGATGATACATTTAAATGGATAGCATATAACAATGGAACCAGAGGTGTATATACTACAGAACACTCTGGAAATTTTAGAGATGATATTTGGGTGAGTTCTGATGATAGCAAAGGCATAACATATGAACAAAACTTTTTTGGTCCATATGTTGGCTTGGAATATATAAAAAAGATACAAAACACTAACTTATCGGCTAAATTTGAAGTAGGAAGCTTGATAGCAACATCAAACGATATGCACCACAATAGAAGCTTGGAGTTTGATGAAACATATGAAAATACAAGCAAGATGATAGATATAGAGTTGTTGTTGTCACAAAAAATTGACAAAAACTTCTCTGTAAATTTCAAATATATATATTTTGAATATTTTTTAAACAGAACTGGAAAAACTGATTATTATGAAAATGGCCAATACATAGGTAGCTCACCAGACAATACTGGTGGTTTGGCAAACTGGGCAAATATCATCGAAATTGGTGCTTCATATAAGTTTTGATATATACGATATAAGCACACTTACAACAACAAATTAGCTGTCATAAGTGTCTAAAATATCATTGGAACTCTATTTCTGTGTATGCTTGTGAGATATTTTTAGCATTTAAATCATCGTAAAGTGCTTTGTCTTTATACTCTTTTAACTTGACAACTTTGTTTATGTCAGCTGCATCAACGCCGTTTCCTATGGCTTTTGGTATTCTTTTGTTTAGTAGATGAAAGTATCTTTTAGATTCGTTTATCGCATTTTTGTCGTATATTTTGCCGTGTCCTGCTATAAGTATGTCATAATCCTTTTTCTCTATAGCTTTGATAGCTTTTATTTGACCAAAAAGTGAACCATCTCTGTTTGATGTTATTCTGCCATTCATCACCAAATCACTTGCGAAAATTATTTTATTTTCTTTTATATACAAAAATATATCATGCTTTGTGTGTGCTTTGTATGACAAATAGTTAAGCTCAAGCTCCAAGCCGCCTATTTTTAGTGTAGTTGTTTTTGATATTATTTTGTCTATTGGCACAACTTTAGTCTCCTTTGTAATATCTTTTGACAAAATATTTGACATACGAGTTTGTGAAAATTTTTTATAAGTGTCGTTGATAGCTTTAACTCCATATAATGTAGCATCAAACTTATCTTTATAAAAACTATTTCCAAGCCAATGGTCATCATGCTCATGTCCTAATATCACTGCTTTGACTGGTAGGGAGGCTATTTGTTTCATAACCTCATAGGACTGTTTAGCATAATCATATGTTGGCCCACTATCAAACACTACAAAACTATCTTTTGTTTTGATATAACAACTATTGACCATATTTCCACCATTTGTATTCGTAGGTGGTTCGAGTTTGCCAAAAAAACACCAAACTCCATCTGTGACATTCACTGGTTTTAGGTTATAATCAAAACCAAAAAGTGACAAGCCCATAATTAGACTTAAAAATATCTTATTCATATCTATTCCTTTGAGATAATTTTATCAAACTATTCTTAACAGTAGTTCAAAAAACTTTTACCCACATATATGCCAAACAAACTCTGTAGCATAACTACCCTTTGGCAGTGAAAACTCAAGCTCTAAGTGCTTTTTGTCTTCAATATAGTTTGATGTTATATCTGTAGGATAAACCCAAGCATATCTTCTGCTTCCATTTAGTTTGTAGTCAAAATCACAAAACATTTTTTCGTAAACACCTGCTTCATTTGTAGCTTGAGTAGTTTTTTGTCCTATGAGTATACCAGTAGGCGATATCAATTTTTGTTGAAATCTACTAGACTCTGTATTTATATCTTCACATAAAAATAGCCTACCATAAGGGTAGTGTGACAATACATCGCCCAATAGAAGTTTAAATGGCTGTGTTTGTTTTTTGATATTTTGTAATTTGTTTGTATCTATGTTTAAGATATTTTTAAGCTCGTTTATATTAAATTCGTCTATAAGTTTTGAGACCTCAACTCTTTTAGACAACCACATATTAAAGTTGTAGCTCTGATAAGCACTAATATAAAATTTTTTCAGTTTTTTGTTTGGCTCTTTTGTTGCTTCTTTTAATATAGCTTCGCCTTTTTTATGGTTGTCGCCATCTATACCAAATCGCTGATAACCAAAATAGTTTGCCATGCCATTTGTGGCGATTGTTTTGATGGCTTCATTTAGTATTGTAGATGAGCTTTTTTTGACCTGTTTTAGTCTTATAAAAAATCTATTGTTTTTGAGATGGCCTATTTTTAGTTTGTTTTTATGGCGATAGGTGTTTAAAATTTTTATCTTGTCGTGCTTAAATGTAGATAATCTGTTTTCATTTGATTTGTGACAAGATATGTATTGGATAGTCATAGCGTTTTTGTCTTTAAGTCCAGCATAACCAATATCTTTTGTTTTTATATTTAAATGATTTGCTACAATATCAAGCATCTGCCATGTTGTTAGGTCTTTTTTTCGCACTTGTATCATAAGGTGTTCGCCACAGCCACTAAACTCATACAGCGGTATTTCACTGACCACAAAATCATCGCTATTTGGGCGAAACAGCAGGCCTATTTTGCTATGCGAGAGATAATTTGTTTTTGTCAAGTATCGTCTTTGCTGAACTCTTCGTATTGAAGTTTTGCTTTGTCAAGTTGCTCTTGAGCAGCTTTGACTATATCCATACCCTCTTTATGAAGTTTTAAACTCTCTTCAATAGTTATCTTTGGGTCTTGTAACTTTTTCAAGATATCTTTTGTGTGTTCCAATTTTTTCTCAAAACCTATTTTGCTCATCTATTATCTCCTTCAGATATTTTCCATATTTTTCTACTTCTACTAAAAACGCATCGTGCCCATAATCGCTTTGTATTTCACGATATGTTATCTGTTCTTTTTTACCTAAATTTATCATAATATCTCTTATTTGTTCCATCTCATAAGGCAAAAATAACATATCGCCACTGAAAGATATAAGGTGAAGTTTGGCTTTGATTTTATCAAATGCTTGAGATAAACTATCGCCACCTCTGGCTGAGTTAAATATATTCATAGTTTTTATGATATACAAATAGCTAAGTGGGTCAAAATAAAGCGGAAAGTTGTAGCCATTGTATTCTAAATATCGTTCAACTTCATATCGTCCAAAAAGCTCATATAAACCATCTTTATCTACATAGTTGTTGCCGAACTTATTTTTCATACTATATGGACTAAGATAAGATATGTGACCAGCTATTCTACCTATTGCTAAACCATTTAGGCCATTTTCTTGAATATCTTTTGGATCATATTCGCCATTTTTAAACTCTTTGTCTTGTCTTATAGCTTCCATTGATATTTTGTTGAATGCTATAGCCCATGGCCTGGTATATGCAGTTGTGGCAAGTGCAAATATATGTTTAGCGAACAAAGGATACTCTATAGCATAACAAAGAGCTTGCATACCTCCCAAGCTACCACCTACGACTGCGTGAAGTTTATTTATGTTTAAAGATTTTAGCAAACTTTTTTGTGTTTGAACTATATCGCTAATAGTAAGCACTGGAAACTTCAAGCCATATCGTTTGGAAGTAGATGGGTCTATATGCAAAGGCGAAGTAGAACCATAACACGAGCCTATATTGTTGATACAAATACAAAAATACTTTTTGGTATCTATATATTTATCATCGCCAACTAAGTCATCCCACCAGCCTGGTTTTCTATCGCCTTCATATAATCCAGCTACATGGTGAGAACCACTCAAGGCATGTGTTATCAAAACTATGTTTGATCTATCTTTGTTTATCGTGCCATATGTTTCATATACCAACTCGTATTGGCGAAGCACTCGACCACTTTCAAGATATATTGGTTTGTCAAATGTTGCTTTTTTTGTGTTTACGATCAAACTATTTGATAACCTTTTTCAAAGCATCTATCAAGTCATCTATATGTTCTAAACCTATTGATAATCGTATAAGCCCTTCGCTTATGCCAGCTTTGTTTAGTTCATCGCTTGAGAGTTGCTGATGTGTTGTAGATGCTGGGTGTGTTATGATTGATTTACTATCGCCTATATTGACTACGATACTAAATAGTTTTATATTATCAACTATAGTTTTAGCTTTTTCTAAACTACCCACATCAAAACTTAACAAACCGCTGAAATACTCTCCACAAAAATATTTTTTCGCAAACTTATGATTTTTGTCATTTTCCAATCCCGGATAGTTTACAACTTTTACATCTTGACATTTTGTCAAAAATTTTGCTACACATAAGGCATTGTCGCTGTGCTGTTTTATCCTTAAGTATAAGGTTTCTAAACTATTTGTCATAAGCCAACTATTCATAGGGCTCGCAGTGATACCGATATCTCTCAAGATAGCCAGAACCATTCTTGTTGCAAACGCAGGAAATGGCAAGTCGTTATAAACTAAACCATGATACGACATATCTGGTTCGCTAAAGTGTTTGTATTTGTCGTTATTTTTTAGTTTTTTTGCACAATTTTTACTATCAATTATAGCTCCGCCAAGAGCTGTGCCTTGACCGTTGATATATTTACTGGTGCTATGCACTACAATATCGCAGCCCAGTTTTATAGGATTGCACAAAATAGGAGTGGCAACTGTGTTATCTACTACTGTTATGACTCCAGCTTTGTCTGCTATATTCACAATAGTTTGTATGTCTGGCACAACTGTTGTTGGGTTTGACAAACTTTCAAATAGGATTATCTTGGTTTTGTCGTCTATAAGTTTTTCCAAACTATCTACTTTTGTTAGGTCAAATTTTTTAGTTGTGATACCCAGTCTTTTTATCGTATGGTCTGTCAAAGTAGTAGTGCCGCCATAAATACCGCTTGATACTATTATGTTGTCTCCGGCTTCGCATAAGTTTATAATTGTGCCAAAAATAGCAGCCATACCACTACTTGTAGATATGCAAGCAGTTCCACCTTCAAGCGAAGCTAATCTTTTTTCAAATACAGCATTGGTTGGATTCATAAGCCTTGTATATATGTTGCCCAACTGCTTCAACGCAAACAAATCAGCAGCATGTTGTGTGCTGTCAAACTCATAAGCAGTGCTCAAGTATATAGGTGGCGCCATCGTTTTTTGATTGTCTTTTTCGTATCCTTCGTGGATACTTAAACTTTGTTTTTTCATAACTGTTCCTTAAATATCTTTAGATTGTCAAGTTGTTCCCACGGATAATCAGGCTGACCAACTTGACCTCGTGCTGCCACATCTTTGTATAAAAATCTATCTTCACTTGGCTTATCGAGCCCAAATTTATTTGTGATCCAGCTTGGCGTCAAAGCAAAGTTTTGCTCTACAAATCTTGAAAGCTCGTTGTCATCAAGTTTTGTCCAAGTGCCATAAGTATCAACTGCTATTGATATGGGCTTTGCCACTCCTATAGCATAAGATAGTTGCACTACACATTTAGTCGCCAGTGCGGAAGCAACTATATGTTTGGCTATATATCTTGCTGCATATAGCCCGCTTCTATCTACTTTGGTATAGTCTTTGCTGCTTTGTGCTCCACCACCAATTGGAGCGTATCCGCCAAAACTATCTACTATAAGTTTTCGTCCTGTTAAGCCACTATCATGAAGTGAGCTGTGTGATACATATTTGCCTGTAGGATTTATGTGTATCTTGCATTTTTCACTATCATACAGATGTTTTGGTAGGTTTGAGCTATCTATGAGACTTTTTATCAAAACTCTAACCTTGCTTATAGACATGCTTTGCACACAAGGAGCCGATACAACTATAGTATCAATTTTTTTTGGTTTTGAGTTTTCGAAGTTCTCTTTGGTTTCATAATCCATAGTCACCTGTGTTTTGATATCAACTCCCAATTTATCTGGGTTTGCCAAAGCATACTCATATACATTTTGCATCAAAACTCTTGCATATGTGATGGCACTAGGCATATAATGTTCGGTTTCGTTATCTGCATAACCAAACATTATACCCTGATCGCCTGCTCCTATCTCGCCGCTTTGTTGGTCAACTCCTTGGCCTATCTCAGGTGATTGTGTATTTAACAACACTTGCACATCGATATTTTCTGGGTGCAAACACTCTTGAGATGTGAAATATGGGTTGCCATTGTATCCTATATCTACAATTGTATCGTGGACTAATTTTTGATAATCCTCTGTAGTCATCTTGGTGTTTGACTTAACTTCGCCACCTATTATGATATGTCTGCCTGCTACGAATACTTCGCTTGCTACTCTGGAGTTTTTATCTCCTATTATCAACTTATCTACGATAGCATCTGATATAATATCCGCACACTTATCAGGGTGGCCGGGGCTTACTACTTCGCTTGTAAATAGGTATTTTGATTTGTCGTTCATCGTTTTCCATCCTTTGTTTTCCATGAGTTTATACTCAAGTTGTTTTCCATCCTTTGTTTTCCAGTTAGAAATAAATATCTCTGTATAAAATTAAAAGAAGTTGCTCTTGCCACCACCTATCAACTTAGAGGTGCTGTTGATACGATGACAACAAAAGCAAACAATGTTATCTAAAAAAACTTAAAAAACTTATATTTTGCATAGATATCCACGATTTGTCATGTATAGCGACCTAAAAGTCAAACTTTACACTACACACAAGGTTAAGCCGATATATATACCCCATCATCGAAAATATAACACTCCATACCGTTTTTGTCTATATTTTCTATACTCAAAAATGCATCACTGACTGATTTGTCATCTTGTCGGCTGTGACTATTTGTGTGCCATTTCTGTTGTTTGTCGTGTCTACACTCCCAAGCAAAGAGCTTGGGAACGAGACACATTTTTTAAAGACAACCAAATCACCCCAAAGCACAATACTGCTTGCATATCAACTATCCATACATCAAACAACCCTACAGGGCTGTTTGATGTTCGTCCATAAAGCTAAACATTCAAAAATATCTTGATTTTAATAATAATTTGCGGAAGAGGGGCAAATCTGTTTAAGCAACACCACAATATGAAGATATTGTGGTGTTGTGAGTTTTTTGCACCAGTCAATTATTATTAAAATCAAGATATTTTTGACGGTTTAGAGGTTTTTTATTTCTTTTTTTAAAAAAAGAAAAGGTGGGAAAAATGTAGAACTGAATAGAAACTGTCGACAATCTCCAGTTTGTAGTGAGCCAAACTCTAGCTCTAATCTATCGCTTTCAGAGAAACCTTTTCGCTGAAAGCGAAAATCGCTACGGCTATTTTTGTCGTCTATAGTTTGCTGTGGTTTTCATGTTTGGCCCCAGGCAAGCCAGGGGTTCCGAAAGAGTATCAATATTTGCCGAAAATTCAAAGCCTGTCAATGTTTGCCTTGTTCCGTTCATGAGCGATAGGGACGAGGAATAAATTAAGGTCACCTCTAAAAACCTCTATAGCTCATAGAAGGAGCAGTTTTTCGCAGAAAGTTTTTGCAAAGCAAAATCGCCACGGCTACTTTTGAAGTACTAACTGGTTAATTCAAGAATTTTTATG
>QMKX01000025.1 GCA_003643835.1 Campylobacterota bacterium | reverse complement strand
GATTTTATATCTGTGAAGCGATAGCACGAGTGAGACATCTATAGTAGCAACTCGTTTGCTACCACGAGTTAGAAAGCGAAACAGATTTTATATCTGTGAAGCGATAGCACGAGTGAGACATCTTATCTAAAGCGAACCAGATTACGAGGAATTGTTTCGGCTTTGCCTCACAATAGTAGCTTGTCCGCTCCAAGCGATATATTTGCAAGATAAAATCGGAACCCTAAACTTGTTTAGGGCAAAATGTAGCTCTACCTAACATATCGCCATCACATATTGTCACTCACCCACAATACCTACTTTTTTAGAAAAAGTAGGCAAAAATCGGTATCGCAAGTTATAATTTCAGGGATATTTTCTCAAAATTTCTAAAAATGAAAAACTCGTTTTTCAAACTCAAACAGTTTCATTTTCTATACGAAATTTATCAAAAATATCTTTTTCCTGAAATTACAAAGCGAACCATTGTAGCGGAATTGTTTCGGCTTTGCCTCACAATAGTAGCTTGTCCGCTCCAAGCGATATACCAAAGAATAAAATATATTTTTGTTTGTAGTAGTTTTAAACTTTAGCCCCGAACAAGTTCGCGGTTCCGATGGGTTTGTATTTTCTCTTGCGCTATAACATATTTTCAAAAACTTGAGAGATATCTCAAGATATTTTAAATACCTATAAAGTTTAAGATATTCATAGTATACTTATGCACAAAAAAGGAGAAAGTGATGAAAAATTTTTTATTTATACTATTTTTAGTAAGTTCTGTAAGTTTCGCGTCTGTTTATAAGGTGGATTTGAGTCATTCTAAAATCGCATTTAAGATCAAGCACCTATCTATAAGCAATGTTTATGGTAGTTTTGATAAGTTTAAAGCAAATATAAGTTACGATGAAAAAAGCAAAAAACTTACAAAACTAGAAAGTCAAGTAAATGTCAAGTCTATAAATACAGACAATAAAAAAAGAGACAATCATCTAAAAAGTGGTGATTTTTTCAATGTAAAAAAGTTTCCAAAAATAGGTTTTGAGATGTTGTCTGCGACAGATGATAAAATAATAGCAAACCTAACAATCAAAAATATCACAAAAAAGGTGTCGTTTGATTATGAATTTGGTGGCTTGGTCAAAGGTCCAAGAGGAAAGACAAGATTAGGTTTTTCGCTTGAAGCTAATATAAACAGAAAAGATTTTGATATCAAATGGAACAAAACTTTAGATACAGGTAGTCTTGTATTAGGAGAAAAAGTTAAAATAATAGTTGATATAGAATCAATAAAACAAAAAAAATAGTCCAAAATTATCAAAAAGGGATATGTATTGAAAGATAAAGCTACGATAATTTTAGATATAGACAACCAAAAACAAGAGTATAACTACGATATACTCGATAGCACAAGAGGTCCAAAAGCTGTGGATTTGAGGACATTTTATAGTGACACCGGGTTGTTCACATATGATGTGGGCTTCACTGCTACAGCTGCTTGTTCGTCTCGTGTCACTTATATAGACGGCAAAAAAGGAGAGTTAAGATACAGAGGCTATGAGATAGAAAAACTTGTCTCAAAGCATAGCTATCTTGAAGTTTGTTTTCTTTTATTGAATGAAAAACTTCCAACAAAAGAACAGCTGATGCACTTTGATATTGAGTTGAGACATAGGTCGTTTTTGCACGAGGGTCTTAAAAATATATTTGGTGCATTTCCTGACAATGCTCACCCTATGGCTACTTTAAGTGCTGGTGTTACTTCGTTGGCATCGTTTTATTTTGATCATTTGGATATAAAAGATGATATAGAATATAAAGAGATGGCATATAGACTAATAGCCAAAATACCTACTGTTGCCGCTTTTGCATATAGACATAGTATCGGCACACCACTCATAGAACCTGATATCAACTTAAGTTTCACAGAAAACTTTTTGTTTATGATGAGAGCTTATCCACACAACAATCTCAAGGTCACAGCCGATGGCCAAGAACAAATCAATCCCATAGAGATAAAGGCACTCGATACTATATTTAGTTTGCATGCCGATCACGAACAGAATGCTTCCACAACAGTAGTGCGAAGCGTGGCATCAACTGGAGCACACCCATATGTGGCAGTGTCATCAGGTATCAATGCTTTGTGGGGTAGGGCACACGGTGGAGCAAATGAGTCGGTAATAGCACAACTAAATATGATAGGTAGTGTGGAAAATGTAGAAAAATACATAAAAAAAGCAAAAGACCCAAACGATGAGTTTAGGCTTATGGGTTTTGGACACAGAGTGTATAAAAATTTTGACCCGAGAGCAAGGGTGCTAAAAAAACTTCAAGATGAACTGAAACAAACTTTAAAATTGGATTCACATTTGATGGAAATAGCAAATAAAATCGAAGCTATAGCATTAAGCGATGAATACTTTATCAAACGAAACCTGTATCCAAATATAGACTTCTATACCGGTATCATATTAACAGCTTTGCGAATACCAAAACAGATGTTCACTGCTATATTTGTCATAGGTAGAACAGTAGGCTGGATAACCCAATACATAGAGTTTAAAAAAGACAACCAATCAAAAATAGCAAGACCAAGACAGGTTTATAAAGGTAAGTGAAGACTGTTTGTTCTTGAGTGTACCCTTGATGGCACATTTATATTTTTACCTGTATCTTTGATTTTAGAGGTGCCTTTAAATCAACTATAGGGTATATTTGCTATAATCTATTTTATTTTTATCACTTTTATATTTTCATATTTTATTTTAATATCACCAGCATATGCATACATATATACTGATTTGGGTTCGCTTTTGCCATCTATAATGATACCAGACTCCGATGCTACAACAAGTTTGTTGTTTTTGTTAAACTTTTGCAAAACTGTAGACAACATAGCTTCATTTTTAAATAATTTAAACTTCGTGTTGTATTTTTCTTTTGTGCCATCTGAACATTTGTGAGTGATTTGATTGGTGTATCCAATTTTAACTCTAACAGGAATTGGTTTAAGCTTGTCTAAAGGAAAGCAGGTAATATTGTCTTTTTTGTTATAATGTTTGATTATATTGCCGTCTTTGTTAAAATAAAATATGCTATAAAATGTTTCTTTTATATTTTTGCTTGGTATACTTACATAACCAGTTGTATGAACTGGCGTGACAAAATGCCCGTATATTTTTGTCATTTTTTCAGTAAACACTTTTTGATAAAAATTAGCCTCGACGTCAAGACCGATATATACTAATGGCCCTGTAAAATAGTAGTTCATTTTATACATATCTCTTATGTTGTAACTTTTGTTTAAGTTTTTTGCTGCTTCTGTATTTTTTAGTCCTGTGCTACAACCAGCAAATAGTATCGCTATAAATAGTGTTAAATATAAATTCTTTTTCATTTTATCTCCTTTTGTGTCAAATTATAACATTATTTTATAAAAAAACCCTAAAAAAAGAATATCTAAACCTTTTTTAGATACAATAGCTTATATTTGCAAAAGGAAAACGATGACAAAAGATGAAAACATATACGAACTACTCATAGTAGGCGGTGGTGTGTCGGGGGCTGCACTTTTTTATGAAGTCGCTACTTATACAGACATAAGTTCAGTGTGTTTGCTTGAAAAATACGATGAGCTTGCACTTTTGAACTCAAATGCTACGGCAAACTCACAGACTATTCATTGTGGTGATATAGAGACTAACTATACTCTAGAAAAGGCAAAAAAGGTCAAAATCACCGCAAAGATGGTAGAAAAGTATTGTTTACAATATGGTTATGAAGACAAAATCATGTTCAAACATCAAAAGATGGCTATAGGTATAGGATACGATGAGTGTAAGTTTATGCTCAAACGATATGAGGAGTTTAAGGAGCTTTATCCGTATCTCGAAGTTTATGACAAGCAGGCTTTAGAAAAAATAGAGCCATCTCTTATATTTGATAAGCATGGTAACGGTAGAGACGAAGAGATAGTAGGTGTTGGAGCAAAAGACGAATACAGCACAGTAAATTTCAAAGCACTAAGTCAAACATTTATAGATAATGCAAAAAAAAACAAAGATATAAAAACAGATATATTTTTTAACTCACAAGTGAAAAATATGAAAAAAATAGATGATATTTACCATATCAAAACCAAAACCAAAACCTACAAAGCAAAGATGGTCATAGTCAATGCAGGTGCACACAGCTTATATCTCGCACATAGCATGGGATATGGTAAGCACTTTGGTCAAATACCCATAGCAGGTAGTTTTTTTAAAGCTTTTAAGCATATACTTAAAGGCAAAGTTTATATGGTGCAAAACCCAAAGCTACCTTTCGCAGCACTTCATGGTGATCCTGATGTGACACTGGATGATAACACAAGGTTTGGTCCAACTGCTTTGGCACTTCCAAAACTGGAGAGGTTTAGAAGTGGCACATATCTTGACTTTTTCAAAACCTTACAACTTGATATAGATGTGCTAAAGATATTTTTCAATCTATTTAAAGATAATCAAATACGAAACTATATCTTACGAAACTTTCTTTTTGAGATACCATATTTTGGCAAGTTGGCATTTTTGAAAGATGCGAGGAAGATCGTGCCGTCATTGAGTGCTAGTGACATAGAATACGCAAATGGTTTTGGTGGTGTGCGAGGTCAAATACTCGACAAAAAAAATCAAAAACTTATGCTAGGCGAAGCATCTATAAATACAGGCGAGGGTATAGTATTTAACATGACACCATCGCCTGGTGCTACATCGTGTCTGGGAAATGCCAAACGAGATGTGCAAATAGCATGCGAATATTTAGATAAAAAATTTGACAAAAAAAGATTTGAAAAAGAACTTGAAGAGGAACAGATATGAAAAAATTATTGCTTATCACTAACCAAGCAGAGTATAGTGAACACGGAACAATCACGCCACTATTTGACCACTATTTAAAAGAGTTTTACAAAGTAGATATAGTATTTATCACAAGTTTCAAAGATAGTTTTCAAGAAAAAGGCAGTCATTTTATAGTGCCGCAAATGTATGAGAACAATATCATAGAGTATTTGGCAAGAAAAAATATAGATATAAATTCATATAACTTTGTGTTGGTGCGAAACAAAAGAAATCTGCTCAAAAATGTATTGGACAACAGATCAAAATACAACTACAAAGTTGGATTTCGTATATCATTTCCATACAAAAGTTTTGCATATGATTTTGAAGATAGCGTTTTTCCTATAAACCTAATTAAAAAATTTATAATAAAACAAAAAATAAAAGCTCGCGACAATATGATAAACCAATGCGACCTATTTATGCCAACATCAACACAAACGAAAGCAGAGTTTTATGATCATATCACTATAGATATGATTCCTATATTTACTGGGCTTGATCCAGAAAATTTAAATGAGCACATAGTATCAAAAGAGGATGTAACTAAGTTTATATATGTAGGGGGAATCAGCAAAAATAGACAATTTGAAACTATACTGGATAGTTTTGATGCTCTCAAAAATGACAAATGGTCTTTGACTATATCAACAACAGACAAAACTTATATCACAAATCTGCTAAAAAAATACCCAAAACTCAAAAGTCATATAGATGTTATCAGCGCTATATCACTTGAGAAGCTAAGAGAACAGGTAAATGCTTGCGATATTGGTTTGGCCTTGATGCCACGCAATAGATATTTTGATACAATAGTGCCTAAAAAAGCTATGGATTATTATGCTTGTTCAATACCAGCTATGCTTACAAACAATGTGAAAAATCACAGAGTGTTTGGCGAAGATGAGGCATTTTTCTGTGAGTTTGAAAAGGACAAAATCACAAATAAACTCCAAGAACTTATGGATAGCCCTAGCACACAAGACGCAAAAGTTGGAAACAAAGGACAAAAAAAGCTACTAAATCTCAAAAGAAACTATAAGATATTGGCAAAAGATTTAGCAGATAAATTAGATAATATAATAAAAGGGAAATAAGATGTCAAAAACTATCTATTGTATAGCTCAATTTACACCAAAACAAGGAATGTTTGATGAACTTTTTGATAGACTAAAGTCACTAGAACCAAAAACTAGAGCAGAAAAAGGTTGTATTAGCTACATATTGACCAAACATGTCAAAACTCCTTTTGCCACAGGCGAAAGTATGCCTATAGTTTTCAATGAAAGTTGGGACAGTATAGAGTCTTTTGAAAAACACTGCCAAGCAGATGATATAGTTGAGTTTTTCGAAACCGAGTGTATAGATACAAGCGGTATGGTCAAATCCTACAATGTAGCTACATATATAGATGAACAACATAAAAAGGAATTGTAGATGAGAAAAAAGCTTGTTTTTGGCTTATTGGGCTTGATTGTAACAATACTGTTAGTGTCGTGTACTAAACATGGTATGACAGCAGATTCTGCCATAAGCGACGATATGGATACCATGGCTACGACAAGCGAAGAGACAGGCAAAAGTTATAAAAAATCAAAAGCCTCACGATACAAAAAAATATCAAGACCAAAAAAGGCAGGGCTAAAAGCTGGCTTTGCTGATGACAACAAACAGTTTAACTATTTTTTGAATTTTTTAGAAAAATATGAAAACAACACCACAAGAGTTCAGACAAATATCAAAAATAGAGTTGTGCTGATAGTCAAAGACAAGCGTGGCAACGCTATACCAAATGCTACCATCACAGACACAAATAACAAAAGCCAAACATACAGCGATGGCTCATTTTTGTCGTTTAAAAGTTCTCAATACAAAGTGTCGCACAAACAAGCAAGTAGCACCATAACTATAAATAAAAATAGCAAAACACACATAGATATCAAGCTCGATACCATCTACAATCCACCATCTCCTATGTCTGTAGATATAGTTTTCACCCTTGATACAACAGGTAGTATGGGCGAAGAGATACGAAGACTTAAAAAAACTATAGAGTTGATTTATCTCAACTTATCATCTGTCAAAACTAAAGTAGATATACGATTTGGTATGGTTTTGTATAAAGATATACACGATAAATACACAACCAAAACAATACCATTTACAAATGATTTGAAAAAATTTCAAGATGAGTTAAATAAAGTATCAGCAGGTGGCGGTGGAGATACTCCTGAAGACTTAGTATCAGCCTTGAGAGATACAACTACCAATATGAAGTGGAGACAAAATGGGCTTAAACTTGTATTTGTCATCACAGACGCACCGCCACATATAAATTATAAAGATAGCAAACCATATATGCATTATGCTAAAATAGCTAAAGAAAAAGCAATAAAAATACACACTATTGGCACAGGATCTTTGAATATAGATGGCGAATATGTTTTAAGACAACTTTCACAATACACAAATGGAAAATATATATTTCTAACATATGGCGAAAAAGGTGAAAATGATGGTGGCAAAACTGGTAGCGTGAGCCACCACACTGGAGCAAACTTCACGACCGATAAGTTAGAAAAAATAGTCATAAAGTTTGTCAAAGAAGATATAGCAGATGCCACAAATAGCAATATCAAAGATGATGAGTATTTTGAAGCTGTCAAGATAAAAGACGAAACCAAAGAGCAAACCATCAATAAGCTGTTTGACAAAGCATTTTCACAAATAGTGGACTACTCCTCAACGAAGATAACCCAAAACACTCTGTCTATTTTGCCAATATCTACCACCAAACAAGATAAAAATCAAAAACTAAATGCCGAGTATTTTACTCAACAACTTTTGCTCTCAGTCAAAAAAAACAAAACATTTAAGTTAATTGAGCGAAAAGATTTACAAAAAGTATTAGATGAGATGAAACTCCAAGACAGCGGATTGCTTGATGAGACAAAGATAGTCAAGTTTGGCAAGATATCAGGGGCAGAGTTTTTGCTTATGTCAAAAATATATCAAAAACAAAATAGATACGAGATATTTATAAAGCTTGTCAAAGTATCTACAGCCGAAGTGGTATCAGTGACAAAAGTATATATAGATAAAGAATTGGGTATATGATAAGTTTCAATAAAAAACACAAAGGAAAAGTATGCTTTATAACGATATAGATTTTAACCACAAAACTATCCTAATCACCGGAGCAGCTGGATTCATAGGCTCAAATATAGTGTTTTATTTTCAAGATAATTTTAAAGATGCTAACATAGTGGCAGTTGATTGTTTTCAAGGGGTAGACAAACTCTCAAATGGCAACCAAAAAAGTTTTGGCCACTATGCTAACTTGGTAGGATACACAGGAATTGTGTTGAGTGGCGACATAAATGACGAAAATTTTTTAGATAAATTGTCACAAAATTATAAGTTTGATTATATTTTTCATCAAGCTGCTATATCTGATACTACAGCAAACGAACAAGATCTTATGATAAAAACAAACACCAATGCATATGAAAGCTTGCTTCAAATAGCTATAAAACACAAAGCAAATATGATATATGCCAGTAGTGGCGCAACATACGGCGATAGTGATAGGTTTGAAGTAGGGTATGAAAAACCAAACAATGTGTATGGTTTTTCAAAAGTTTGTATGGATAATATCACAAAAAATTATATAAAGCGAGGGCTTGATATATCGGTAGTTGGGTTGAGGTATTTCAATGTCTATGGCAAAAATGAGTTTTTCAAAAACAAGACATCGTCTATGGTACTTCAGTTTGGATTGCAGATATTGCGAGGAGAAACACCTAAACTATTTGAAAAAAGTGATAAAATAAAACGAGATTTTGTATATATCAAAGATGTAGTTCAAGCAAATATCAAAGCAGCTGCCCCACAAAAGAGCGGCATATATAATGTAGGCACCGGAGTAGCAAGAAGTTTTGAGAGTATAGTAAATATACTTCAAAAAGAGCTAAATATAAACAATGGCAAGCAGTATATAAAAAATCCGTTTGAAAACCAATACCAATACTTCACGCAAGCAAATATACAAGATACTATAAAATATCTAAACTATAAACCTGTTTTTACATTGGAGCTGGGTGTAAAAGATTATATAAAAGATATCGTTAGTTAGTTGTCTTGTTCGTGCTCCTTGACTTAAGATATGAAATCTGTGTCAATTCCTAACTCACGAAAGCAAGCGAGTTGCTTCAAATTGTAGTCTCACTCGTGCATACAGATAACAGATAACAGATTGTTCTGCGTTCTGTGTTTTTCACATTTGTCTCGCAAACTATCCCCCACCTACAAACTCAAGAAACTCTATTTTGTCGCCTGATTTTAGTTTGTAGGTTTGCCACATATCCTTTTTGATTATATTCATATTTATTGATACTGCCATTATTTCGCTATTTATGCATAAGATTTTTAAGATTTTGTCTATACTATCGTTTTTTTCGAACTGTTTTTCGACTCCATTTATTATTATATTCATGGTTTAGTTTCCTTTTTGGCTTTCAATATTTTTATTATACTTAAATAAGCTTAAAACGATATAATACATCTATGAAAAGATACAAACTATTAAACACAAAATACAAAATATATAAGAGCATAGATGTTTTTGTCGTATAGAGACCCACTTTTTGGTATATTAGAGTTTTTTGCCCTTGTTTTTGTCATAGCTAGTTTATCGCATGTTTACAATCTTTATAAAAATAAAAAAAGCACAAGAGAACACAACAAACTACTACGGAGATTTAAACTAAACAGATTAAAAGAAAATGATTATATACACTTGCATCAAAGATATGGTTTGCCTTTTGAGTCTATTTTATTGTTGGCTTCTACATTTATAAAAAAGGGTGAAACAAGCAAAGCTATTGGTGTGTATTTATCACTTTTAGAGATAGCACAAAATCAAATACAAAAAGAGCAGTTGTTGGAACACTTGGGCGAAGCATATCACAAAACAGGTATGCTACAACGAGCAAAAGATATATATGAAAAGATACTAAAATTTTCGCCAAGAAATAAAACAGCTTTGGATAATCTGTTTATAATATACGAAAAACTTTTTCAATACGATAAGGCTTTGCAAATAATCGATGTATTTGAGGCTTTGGATTTTGATGTAGAGTTTCAAAAACTATATATCAAAACCCTGCAAGTTATAGCAGATACTACTATAGATGAGCAAAATATGCTCAAAACTCTTTTAGATATGCAAAAACAAAACAACGAAATCACAAGAGTAGTAGCTACAAAAATTTTAAATACAAACAAAACATTTTTTTGGGAAAATATTGAAAGTTTTGCTTTAGAGGATATCATAGATATTTTGTATCTATTGGAAAAAAAGAGTATAGATTTTCGAATAGTTAAAAAATACACCTGTTTAAGTGAGATATACACAGCAAAAACATACATAAATGAAGCTACGAAAAGTGAAAATTTTTATCTAAATATCATCATAAATTTAAGAGACAAAAAAAACAATAATGCCACCATAGGTTTCAAATACAGCTGCAAAAAATGCAAAAATATTTTTCCTTTGTTTCAAAACAGATGTCCTACTTGTCATGATATTTTAAGTCTTAAGCCAACTTTCGGTATAATAGAACAAAAAGAGGACACAAATGATAGTTTGTTGTAGGATATAGTATCAAAAAAATCAAAATATACACAGATGGTAGTAGCTTAGGCAACCCAGGTTATGGTGGTTGGGCAGCTGTATTAAAATACTGCGACAAAACCAAAGAACTAAAAGGCTCAAAAGCAAATGTCACAAACAACCAAATGGAACTATTGTCGGTCATAGAAGCTATAAGAGTGTTGAAAGAGCCTTGTGATATATCTCTTTTTAGCGATTCTATATATGTGGTAAAAAGTATAAATAGTTGGCTTGATAGTTGGCAGAAAAAAAACTGGAAAAATTCAGCAAAAAAACCAGTCAAAAATAAAGATTTGTGGCTTGAGTATTTAAAACTTTCTGCCAAACACAGCATTGAAGCAACATGGGTGAAAGCACACAACGGACACAAAGAGAATGAAAGGTGTGATTATCTTGCGAGAGATGAAGCTACGAGATTACAAAAGTTAGGAGAGATATGAAAGAGTTTGAGCCATTGGAAAAAACAATAAACTACATTTTTAAAGATAAAGAGTTGCTGTCTAAAGCTTTGACACACAAAAGCTACAAAAAACCATACAGCAACGAAAGATTAGAATTTCTGGGTGATGCGGTGCTTAATTTGACCGTAGGCGAGTATTTGTATGAAAAATTTCCAAACTCCAATGAAGGCGAATTAAGCAAAATGAGAGCAGGTCTGGTAAATGAAAAAAGCTTTCAAGTTTTGGCAAATCGTATAAATTTGGGTAGCTTTATCTTGCTTTCAAACTCCGAAGAGAGAAACCAAGGACGAAAAAAAGCTTCAATACTATCAGATGCCTTTGAAGCAATCATGGGCGCAGTATTTTTAGAATCAGGCATACAGGAGGTAAAAAAAATAGCCTTGAGTTTGATAGAACAAGAGTATGAAAAAATTAGTTTGGATTATTTGTCGCATGATTATAAAACATCACTCCAAGAGATAACACAAGCGCTTTATGCACAAATACCAGAATATAAGTTAGAAAAAGAGATAGGGCCCGACCACGAAAAGAGCTTTGAAGTTTCTATTTGGATAGATGGCAAATGTTATAGTAAAGCAACTGGAAAAAGTAAAAAGATAGCTCAACAAGCCGTGGCAAAAATAGCATTGGATAAGATAAACAATGGTCAATAGTTTTGGAACAAGATTTAAAATAACTACATTTGGGGAGTCTCACGGCAAGGCTTTGGGTGTAGTAGTAGATGGTGTGCCAGCTGGCTTAACTATAGATGAGGTATTTATACAAAGCGAGATGGACAGAAGAAAACCAGGCACAAATAAACTTACAACAAAAAGAAAAGAGAGTGATAAAGTTCAAATACTTAGCGGAGTATTTGAAGGAGTATCAACAGGAACACCCATAGGTATATTGATAGTAAATGAAAACCAAAAATCAAAAGATTATGACAATATCAAAGATATTTTTCGGCCAGGTCATGCTGATATGACATATTTTTTCAAATACGGTTTGAGAGACTTTAGAGGTGGTGGGCGAAGCAGTGCGAGAGAAACTGCTTGTAGAGTAGCAAGCGGAGCAATAGCAAAACTTATTTTAAATACTCTAAATATCAAAATATCAAGCGGAGTGTCACAAATAGGCGACATAAAAGCAAAAAAGATAAACTTTGAGTATGCAAAAGAAAGTGATATTTATGCTCTTGATGAAACTGTAGAACAGTCGCAAAAAGATTTGATAAAAAAAACAATGAGACAAAAAGATAGTGTAGGGGCAGTTGTCAAAATCAAAGTTGATAATTGTCCTGTAGGTCTGGGTGAGCCCATGTATCATAAAGTAGATGCTAAACTTTTTGAGGCACTGGGTGGATTAAATGCAGTTAAAGCTGTGAGTATTGGGGCAGGATTTGGTGTGGGTTTATTGAAAGGTAGTCAAAACAATGACAAAATAACCAAAGACGGATTTAGCACCAACAATAGTGGCGGTATATTAGGCGGTATAACCAATGGCGACGATATAGACATAGATGTATATTTTAAACCAACACCATCTATATCAAAACCACAACAAACAATAGATACAAATGGCGCAAATGTTTGCTGTGAGATAAAAGGAAGGCACGACCCTTGTGTAGGTATAAGAGGGTCTGTGGTATGCGAATCTATGGTGGCGATTGTGCTTGTAGATATGTTACTTTTAAATACAACTTCAAAGATGCAAAATATATTGAAAATTTATGGAACCACTAAAAAATAAATACAATCAAAACTATATAGATAACTTAAGTTCAGATATAAAAAAAATTTATAAAGATTTTGATACAAAAAATTTCAAAAAAGATATTTTTGATAAAAATTGGAAAAATACAGAACTAAAAAACCGCATGCGAAGGATATCTGTAACAATAGGTGTGTATTTGCCACAAGATTATAAAAAAGCCATAGATATACTAAAAAATGTTTATAAGCAAACAGACCAAACCAAAGGATTGGAAAATATGATATTTCAAGACTTTGTAGAAGTGTATGGCTTGAACTATTTTGATATATCTATGAGAGCATTGGAACTGTTTACTATCAATAGTAGCAGCGAGTTTGCTATAAGACAATTTATATTAAAATACCCTACGAAAACTATGTATCAGATGTTATTGTGGACAAAAAGCGACATAGTAGATATAAGACGCTTATCAAGTGAAGGTTGTCGTCCAAGATTGCCTTGGGCTATAGCTTTAAATAGTTTCAAGCAAGACCCGACAAGAGTATTTGAGATACTAGAAATACTCAAACACGACACAGAAAGATATGTGCTTCGGTCAGTTGCTAATAACTTAAATGATATTTCAAAAGACAATCCAAATATGGTCTTAAACTTCATAAGACAAAACATAAACATAAACTCAAATATAGACTATGTCCTAAAACATGGCAGTAGAACTATGCTAAAAAATGGCGACAAAACAGCACTTGGACTTTTTGGATACAAACCCATAAAAGCAGAAATAAAAAACTTCAAGTGTGATAGTATTGTCAAAATTGGTGAAAGATTAAACTTTGGTTTTGATATAGCTGGCATAAAAGTATTAGGCGATATAAGAATAGAATACATAATAACTTATAAACTAAAAAACAACGCCCAAGGCGATAAGATATATATGATATCACAAAAAAATCATAAAGCTGAAAACTTGCATATAGATACAAGTCATAACTTCAAACGCATATCTACAAAAGTTTATAATGCTGGTGTTCATATGCTAACTATAAATATAAATGGAGAAGAAAAGATATCAAAAGAGTTTGTATTAAGATAGTTGTTCAACACTATAGTTGGTATAAATTTTTTAACTCTATGTTTGTCGGGCTGGCATCTGGAGCTATTTTTACTATATATAAACCGCTTGATCCTTCAATATTTTCAGTTGGTGGAGTATTTTTGTCTTTTGGTTTGTTGATTGTGGCATATAATTATGACAAACTTATAAACATAAATAGGTTTAGGAAAATTGTTTTTTTTGTAGAGATTGTCATGCTTTTAGTTGTAGCGCTGTATATACTTTTACCTTATGATTATCAAACAGCTTTGTTGATATATATCGGTTATCAACTTACATTTATGTTTGGTTCATATCTTTTAAGAGCAGAAACTATTTTTGTCTCAAAAGTGGAGTATTTGTCCAGACTTGATAGGTATAAGCAGTTTGGTTATCTTGCTGGGTTGGTTTTGTCGTGGGTGTTTTATAAAGTTTTGTCAAATATATTTTCGATAACGACAAACCAAACGAAAATATATATTTTGCATTTTGTTTTGATATTTGTTGAGTTTTTTATATTGTTTTTTTTGTTTAAATCGTTTAAAAAATAGGACAAATATAAATAGTTTGAATAAATTTTATAATATTTGGATACAATAACAAAAATATAAGGATAAATATGGCAAATCATAAATCAGCAGCAAAAAGAGCAAAACAAACAATCGTAAAAACCGAACAAAATAGATTTTTCAAATCTCGTGTCAAAACTATAACCAAAGATGTGATAGAGGCAGTGCAAAACAATGACAAAGAAAAAGCTTTGGATGCTATGAACAAAGCAAACAAATTTTTGCACCATACAGTCAGCAAAGGTGTATTTAAAAAAGAAACAATTAGTAGAAAAGTAAGTAGATTACAAACAAAAGTCAACGCCTTATAAATTAAAATGCTACAAAAACAGCTTCAGGTATTTCAAGATAGATTTGAAACTATTAACAAACAGCTTGTATCGCAAGGTGTCTTGACAGATATCAAACTGATGACATCGTTGTCTAAAGAGCAAGCATCGATCAAAGATATAGTTGAGGCTTCAAACAACTACGATAAAATCATAAACGATATAGCCGATAGTAAATCTATGCTCTATGACCCAGAGTTGGGACAAATGGCAAAAGAAGAACTAAAAGAGTTAGAAATAAAAAAGCAAAACTTAGAAGAGCATATCAAATTGTTATTACTGCCAAAAGACCCAAACGATGACAAAAATATATTTATAGAGCTTCGTGCTGGAACCGGAGGCGATGAAGCATCATTGTTTGTGGCTGATTTGTATAGAGCATATCTAAAATACTGCGATACTCAAGGCTGGAAAACTGAACTCATGAATACAAACTTTTCTGAAGCCGGTGGCTACAAAGAGGTGGTTTTGCTAATAAAAGGCGACAAAGTTTATAGTAAGATGAAGTTTGAATCAGGCACACACCGTGTGCAAAGAGTTCCAACCACTGAAACACAAGGACGAGTGCATACATCGGCTATAACAGTGGCTATTATACCTGAAGTTGATGATATAGACATAACGATAAAACCTGAAGATTTAAAGATAGATGCCATGAGAGCCTCGGGGTGTGGTGGGCAAAGTGTCAATACAACCGATAGCGCTATACGAATTACTCATATACCTTCAGGATTGGTTGTCACAAATCAAGACCAAAAATCCCAACACAAAAACAAAGACAAAGCTATGAAAGTTTTGAAAGCCAGACTATATGACTTGCAAGAAAGCAACAGAGCCAAAGAACAAGGTGACGATAGAAAAGCACAAGTAGGCACTGGCGATAGAAGCGGTCGCATACGAACATACAACTATCCACAAGGAAGGGTATCTGACCATAGGATTAACCTAACTTTGTATAGACTTGAGGCTATCATGAACGATGGATTGTTTGATGAGGTTGTAGAGCCACTCATAGCAAATCATCAAGCGAAGCTGATAGAACAAAACACACATAAGGTGTCAAATGGGTAGGGCATTTGAGTATAGAAAGGCATCTAAACTAAAACGATGGGGCAATATGTCGAGAGTTTTTCCTAAACTAGCCAAAGCTATCACGATGGCAGCCAAACAAGGTGTGCCAGACCCTGACATGAATGCACCACTTCGCACCGCCATAGCAAATGCCAAAGCCCAAAACTTACCAAAAGAGAATATAGTGTCTGCTATCAAAAGAGCCACAGCAAAAGATTGTGCGAACTTGATAGAGATAAACTACGAGGGCAAGTCAGCTCACGGAGTGCTTGTGTTTGTGGAGTGTGCTACAGACAATACAGCCAGAACAGTTGCTCACATCAAAGATATATTTAAAAAGTCCAAAGGTGTGGTCGTGCCTACTGGGTCTTTAGAGTATATGTTTGATAGAAAGTCAGTATTTGAGATAGGTTTAGTCGATGATATAGATGAGTTGGAGCTAAGTATGATAGACTACGGCTGGGAGTCTTATGAGGTCGATGACGATACTATATATATCACAGGTGATTTCAAAGACTTTGGAAACTTAAATGATGGCTTACACAAACTAGATATAACAGTGCAAAAAGCAACTTTGCAAAGAGTGCCAAATAACCCACAAGATATAACCGATGAAGCTATGAACGACTTAGAGCTTTTAATAGACAAGTTAGAAGAAAATGAAGATGTCCAAGCAGTATGGACAAATATATTATAAGGAAACATATGAGATACATAATTTTTTTGATATTGTTTGTGGTAGTAGCAAATAGCCAAACTATCAAACAAGGCGAGTCTATAGATATAGTGAGTTGTGACGAACATAAATGGTGTAAAATAAAAGGTACAAAAAGATATATAAAAGGTTATAAGTTTAAAGAAGCAGATGGCAAATATGTATTGAAACCTGCATACAAAGAAGCATTTTATTATAGCTTGGTAACAAATGGCGAGAATTTTACATATCTGCCAATCATAAACAATAATACTAATACCAACTCAAACAAACTTACAAATAAACCAAATAATACTTCGTTTGACGACAATACAAAAGCCAAAAAACCAAAAAACAAACAAACCAAAGATATATATAGACTAAATGAGATACATCATGACGATGTTATTTTAGTAGATAGCTGTGACAAACACAATTGGTGTAAACTACAAAACTCAAAATACTACATACGAGGATATCTGTTTGACAAAGATGGCGACAAATATACTTTAAAAGATAGATATGAAAAAACATACTACTACTGGAGTATCAAAAACTCAACATTTGGTTATAACAAAGTGCTAAAAAGAGGTGAGCAAAACAATAAATATCAAAAAAGTATCAAAGTTCTTGAAGAGAAAAAAGATATTCAAAATATAGAACAGCAAAAAATATCAAATACATATATCAACAAAAAAATAAATATTGAAAAACCGAAACCCAGCTATATATTTAAACCAGATTATTTCGTGCAATTTTCAGGCGGGTTGTCTAAAGTTGATGTGAAAACTGATATTGAAAAAAGATTATTGAAAAAAGATTTAGATGACACAGGTGCGGCACTTGACATAGCTGTAGGAGCACAAATAAAAAACTTTTTTGCTACTGTTAACTATGGGTTTATGGCTTATGACAATATAAATATGAAAAATATTTATACAACTATAAACTACAAATTTGACAACAAAAGTGTATCGCCATATATTGGTTTGCTTGTAGGATATGGAAGCTTAAAGTGGCTTGAATCTCCGCTGACAATATCAAGAAATGAAAAATTGTCAAGTAATAGCAATATGGTAGGATTACAAATAGGAATAAATACAAAATTAACTGAAAAATGGCACTTCAATATAAACTACCAATATATTAAATATGATTATACTATGGATATAAACGATGCCCAGTATTATATTGACCACAAAACCCAAAACAATTTCACTATAGGAATAAAATATATATTTTAGAGTTATATATATTTTTTGGTCTAAATTTCACAAATCTTGACTATTTTTGAGATAGTTTTATATTATTTTGTTATAATCTGGCACTCAAGAGTAAAGAGTGCCAAATGAAAAAAAAACAATATTTGTTGGATATGCTAATACAAGCTTATATCAAAGCAGATGAACCTATAGGTTCATCGAAGCTGAAAGATATGTTTGATATAGAGTATTCGCCAGCAAGCATAAGATCGTATTTCAAACTTCTTGCAGATGACGGTGCATTGGTCCAAGAACATATAAGTAGCGGAAGAGTGCCTACGGTATATTCGCTCAAACAGTATTGGCAAGACAAACTTACATTTGATTTGCAAGATATATGTTTAGAGACTACAAAAAGATGTGCCACGGATATGGGCATAACTGTGTTTGTAAAACGAAAAGCAAATGATACTTTAAAAAAAGTTTTAGATATAGAGCAAAATTATATCATATTGAAGTTTGAAAACTTTTATATATCGACAGAATATAACCAACTTTTGTATAAGTTCTTGATAAGTTTAGAAAACTTGACCATAGATGATATACTTAAAATTAGTAAAGATATAGGAGCAAATAGATTGTATAACAAACTTTTACTAAAAAATAGCACTGATAGGTTTGATATATATAATCTCAAACAGTTTTTGAAAGTTTGTCTAAAGTTTGATATGCCTGACAAAAATATAAAAAACTTTTTAAATGGCTCGGTGTTAGACGATACGAGAGCAGGTTTGTATTTTGAGACAATACTGCCACATGGATATATAGGGGTTTGTCACAACGCAAAACAACAAAATGAAGATATAAATATGTTAGTAGTAGGCGAATTATCGAAAGATTACGACTATTTTTATAAGGAGATAACAATTTGAAAGAAAATGATACAGATATAGATGGTGTCGTAGATGGCAACACACAAAATTTACAAGACACAAAAGATGAGACAACAAAAGAGGACAACATAGTAGAAAATGAGACTAAATTTGACTCACTTGATGAAGAGTTCAAAGCTAAAATGCAATCAAAAGTAGATGAAGCAATAAATAAAGAAAAAGAAGCAAACGACAAACTATTGCGAGCTTATGCTGACTTTGAAAACTTTAAAAAACAGATAGAAAAAGAAAAATACAGCGCCATAGATTATGCCAGTGAAAAGTTTGCAAAAGATTTGCTCGCACCCATAGATGCTTTGCAGATGGCGATAATAAGTGCCAAGGGTGATTTTGATGCTATACAAGTAGTAGAGAAACTAAAAGAGGGTATGGAGCTGACACTCAAGGCATTTAACACAGCTTTTGAAAAACACGACATAAGTGAAGTAGAATACGATAAATTTGACCCACAACTACATAATGCTGTGATGAAAATAAACAAAGAAGAAGCAGACACAAACGATATAGTAGAGGTGTTGCAAAAAGGATACAAATATAAAGATAGATTACTAAGAGAAGCCATGGTCACCGTAGCAAATTGAAACTTATCTTTTGGGTTTTTTCTGCGTTGAAGTTCAAAATTTATCTTATCACTTACTTTGTGTAAGCTCAAAGATAAATTTATTCTCCGCCTTGAAAAAACACAAGATATAAGTTTCAATTTCTTGAAGTTGGAGCTTGGGTTTTTTCTGCGTTGAAGTTCAAAATCTATAATAGTCACTTACTATATGTCCGCTCCTATTATAGATTTGTCGTCCGCTTTGAAAAAACACAAAATATAAGTTTCATATAAATAGTTTGAAATAAATTGACCGTAAAGTCAAAAAACTAAAAACATAAAACTAAAAGATTAAAAGGAGACACCATGGGTGCAACAATAGGAATAGATTTAGGAACAACAAATAGCTGTGTAGCTGTATTTCAAGGTGGTGAAGCGAAGATCATCACCAACAAAGAGGGCAAAAATACCACACCAAGTATAGTGGCATTTACTGACAAAGAAGAGGTGCTTGTAGGCGATAGTGCTAAAAGACAAGCTATAACAAATCCAGAAAAAACCATATACTCTATAAAACGAATTATGGGACTTATGATAGATGAAGAGCATGCTAAAGATGCTCAAAGCAAAGTAGGATACAAGATAGTAGATAGAAACGGAGCAGCCGCTGTAGAAATAGGTGGCAAGACCTACACACCTCAAGAGATAAGTGCGAAAATTTTAGGCAAGCTTAAAGTAGATGCTGAGAGTTATTTGGGTCAAGAGGTTACAGATGCAGTGATAACAGTGCCAGCATATTTCAACGATGCCCAAAGAAAAGCGACACAAGAAGCAGGCACAATAGCTGGATTAAATGTGCTTCGTATTATCAACGAACCAACCGCTGCTGCACTGGCATATGGGCTTGATAAAAAAGGCGAAGAGAAAATCCTCGTTTATGATTTAGGTGTTGGGACTTTTGATGTCACAGTTTTGGAGATAGGGGATGGAACATTTGAGGTTCTTTCAACAGATGGCAATGCTTTTTTAGGTGGCGATGATTTTGATAATCGTATCATAGATTGGTTAGCAGACGAGTTCAAAACTGAAACAGGAATTGACTTGAGAAGTGACAAAATGGCACACCAACGACTCAAAGACGAAGCAGAAAAAGCCAAAAAGGAGTTAAGCTCTGCTACACAAATAGAGATAAATATACCATTTATCACAGCAGATGCCACAGGACCAAAACACTTAGTCAAGACTTTGACTAGAGCAAACTTCGAACAAATGACCAGTGATTTGATAGACGAAACTTTAGAGCATATCAAGACAGCTATGAGTGACGCTGACTTGGAAACAAGCGAGATAAATCAAATCATCATGGTAGGTGGAAGCACAAGAATACCAAAAGCACAGCAGATAGTCAAAGAGTATTTTGGCAAAGATTTGAACAATTCGGTCAATCCAGACGAAGTTGTAGCAGCAGGTGCGGCTATACAAGGCGGGGTTTTAAGTGGAGATGTCAAAGATGTGCTACTACTAGATGTGACTCCACTGTCGTTGGGTATTGAGACTATGGGTGGAGTTATGACTAAACTTATAGAAAAGGGCACTACAATACCTGTGAAAAAATCACAAGTTTTCTCAACTGCTGAAGACAATCAACCAGCAGTTAGTATACTTGTAGGTCAAGGTGAACGAGAGTTTTCAAAAGACAATAAATCGCTAGGTAAGTTTGACTTAACTGATATACCAAAAGCTCCACGAGGAGTGCCACAAATTGAAGTTACATTTGATATAGATGCAAATGGCGTTTTAAATGTAAGTGCCAAAGACAAAGGCACAGGCAAAGAAAACAAGATAACTATCAGCGGTTCATCAGGTTTGAGTGACGATGAGATACAAAAGATGGTAAAAGAAGCAGAACTAAACAAAGATGCAGATGAAAAAAAGAAACATATAGTAGATGCTAAAAACCAAGCAGAAGCTATGCTTCATACTACCAGAAAAACACTCGAAGAGAACAAAGCAGCTGTAGGTGCCGATGAAGAGAAAAAGATAGTAGAAGAAGCTGCGAAACTTGAAGAGATGTTAAAAGATGAAAACATAACAAAAGAGAAAATAGAAGAACAAACCAAAAAACTAACACAAGTTTCAGCTAAATTGGCCGAAGTAGCGATGAAAAAACAATCAAATAGTGATAGCGAAGATAGTGGCAAAACAAAAGAGAAGCCAAAAAAGAAAAAAGACGATGATGTCATAGATGCTGAAGTAGAGTGATGAGTAAGTAGTGACGAGACAGGAGCGACGAGGGACGATATTGACTATCATATTCTATTTTGTTGGCTATTCCATATTTTGCCCCGAACAAAGCTCGGGGTTCCGAGTATATAAAATATATTGTATTCTTTGGTATATCGCTTTAGCGGACAATTATCATTGTGAGGCGAAGCCGAGACAAATCTTTGTATCTGGTTCGCTTTATAATTTCGGGAAATAGATATTTTCGATAAATTTTGTATAAAAAATGAAACTGTTCGAAATTCGCCAGAATGAGTTTTTCATTTTTAGAAATTTTGAGATAATATCCCTGAAATTGTAACTGCCGATACCGATTTTTGCCTACTTTTTCTAAAAAAGGCACAAGGGAATGAAAGATTTCAAAGTAGAAGTTTAAAGCTACTACAAATAAAATTATATTATATTTTGTTTCTTATTTCACATTTTGCCCCGAACAAGTTGCGGGGTTCCGAGTATAAAAATATATTGTATTTTGTTGGCTATTCCATATTTTGCCCCGAACAAAGCTCGGGGTTCCGAGTATAAAAATATATTATATTTTGTTGGCTATTTCATATTTTGCCCCGAACAAAGCTCGGGGTTCCATAGAAAAACATAATAGTATCGGGAACCTCAAACTCGCTTGAGTGGGCAATAATCTATTCTGTTATCACTCCACTACTATCTACACTATCTACTATCTCTACATCACCTGTGCCATCAATAAAATGACTTGGTTTTTTATCTGTAAAGCTGGATACAACCTCTATTTGTAGGTCGTTTATCGTTCCAGTGATTGTTGCTGTAATATCTACATTGCCACTTGTGAATGTTGTGCCAACTAATGTGCCATCATTTGAATTTGTTGAGCTATCAGTTGCTGTTGTACCACTTGTTTCATTTAAATTCCATTGTCCTACGAGTGTGCTTGAAGTTGTATCACTATATAGTTTGATGTTTTTCATAGT
>QMKX01000024.1 GCA_003643835.1 Campylobacterota bacterium | reverse complement strand
TGTGAAGCAAAATGCCCTTTGGAAGCTGAAAGTCTATTGTGCAAAATATATTCTAGTTCCTTTTGTTCTAAAGGTTGTTTTAGTAGCTTATGTACTTCGGATTTATTTATATCAAATTCACAAGGAGCGACTAAAGAATAGTATTTTGGCGATGCCTTTTCCCACAAAAAATTTTCTATATAATCAGCTTGAAACTCTTTTGTAGCTATATCATTTCCCAATGTTCTTTGTGCTTCAAAGATTATCTCTATCTCACTTTTTAAATCATCTCTAGGGATTGAAAAAATATAATCCTTTGTAGATTTGTTGCCTTTTTGCCTTTGTGTGTTTCTGTATTTATCTTTATAATTTTTGAAAAGATATTCACCCACAGTTCTATAATCATCAGTATCGTTTGACTTATATTCGTCTTTGTATCTTTTGAAACCATCTTTTAAATTTTTTTGGTCCTCTGATAAACTTTTTGATGAACCCTCTGGTATATCAGCTATTTCATCGTAGGTTACACCTCTGTGCTTATTCATACTATAAAGCAATCTTGCTAGTTCTATATTTGAAAGTTTATGCGACAGTGCTTTTACTCTTAAGCTCAATACATCTTGTTTGTTTGATTTTTTATAAAACAGATATTCTGCTGTTTTTATATAAAACAGATGTCTTTTTTTGGATTTGGGACAATTGATAACTTTGGGACTTTTGTCATAGTTTCGAATAACTTCATTGTCCAACACACCAAATTCTAACATACATTTGACTATGTTTTTAGTTCTTGAAAAATCATTTTCATTTGAATTTCTTGCTCGTTTAAACTCTCCTCGTTCTTTTTGTAGTGAAATCTCTTTTTTTGGATTTTCAGGAGCATCAAACAGTCGAACTCCTGCTTTGATGATCTTGTAGTTGTTTGCTTTATCTACGAGTGCAAATCCTACCGATGCTTTTCCTATGTCCAAACCCAAAATTATATTTGATTTGTTGTTTATTGGCGTGTTTGTGCTTTTCATATATCTCCTTTTGTTTATAGTGTGATGTTTTAATTATACCAAACTAAAGTTAAATATGATACAATGCCCAAAAGGATACAGATGAGAGATATACGAAATATAGCAGTCATAGCACATGTCGATCATGGCAAGACAACACTCGTAGATGAGTTGCTAAAACAATCAGGCACATTTGATGAGAGAGATGAGCTTGATGAACGCATGATGGATAGCAACGATATAGAAAGAGAGCGAGGCATAACAATACTCGCCAAAAATACTGCTATTGATTATAAAGAGACACGAATAAATATCATAGATACACCAGGGCATGCTGATTTTGGTGGTGAAGTTGAGCGGGTATTGAAGATGGTAGATAGTGTGCTACTTCTGGTAGATGCACAAGAGGGAGTTATGCCACAAACTAAGTTTGTAGTGAAAAAGGCTCTACAACTTGGACACAGACCAATAGTAGTAGTAAATAAAATAGACAAAGACGCAGCCCAGCCAGACAAAGTTGTAGATGAAGTGTTTGACCTTTTTGATGTGCTTGGTGCCGATGAGTATCAGCTTGAGTTTCCAGTCATTTATGCTGCTGCGAAAAATGGTTATGCAAAACTTGAATTGGAAGATGAAAACAAAGATATGATACCTTTGTTTGATATGATATTAAGAGAAGTTCCGCCTCCTAGTGGTAGCGATGACGATGGTTTGCAGCTACAAATTTTCACTTTGGGGCACGATAGTTTTATAGGTAAAATTGGCATAGCGAGGATATTTAACGGCACAATCAAACTAAACGAAACTGTGCTTTTGGTCAAAGCAGATGGCGAACAACTCAAAGGCAGGGTATCAAAGCTAATAGGCTTCAAAGGTCTTGAGAAACTTGATATAAAAGAAGCAGGACACGGTGATATCGTGGCGGTTGCTGGGTTTGAGACTATTGATGTGGGTGATAGTTTGTGTGATATAAACAACCCTATGCCACTGGATCCTATGCATATAGAAGAACCTACAATAAGCGTGACATTTGCTGTAAATAACTCGCCACTTAGTGGCACTGAAGGTAAGTTTGTCACAAGCAACAAACTACAAGAGAGGTTGGCTTCGGAGATGACTACAAACATAGCTATGAGTTATGAACCCAAAGGTGACTCAGCATTTGAGGTCAATGGCAGAGGCGAACTACAAATCACAATCTTGGCAGAAAATATGAGGCGTGAGGGTTTTGAATTTAGTATATCAAGACCAGAAGTCATAACAAAAGAGGTAGATGGTATAAAGATGGAACCATTTGAACACCTTGTGTGCGACATACCCGATGAATTTAGCGGGCAAGTTATAGAGACTTTGGGCAAGAGAAAAGCTGTCATGTCAAATATGACACCTACAGGTAGCGGCCAAACAAGAGTGGAGTTTGAGATACCAGCACGAGGACTTATAGGGTATAGAAATGAGTTTTTGACCGATACCAAAGGCGATGGTGTGATGAACCACTCTTTTTTGGAGTTTAGGGCATATAGTGGCGTGGTAATTAGTCGCAAAAATGGAGCACTTGTGTCTATGGAGCAAGGTGAAGCTGTGGCATACTCTATATTTAATCTACAAGATAGAGGTGATATGTTTATCAATCCGCAAGACAAAGTATATGGTGGTATGATAGTAGGTGAACACTCAAGAGAAAATGACCTCGATGTCAATCCTATAAAAGCAAAACAACAATCAAATGTGAGAAGCAGCGGAGCAGATGAAGCTATAAAATTAGTGCCGCCACGAGTTATGAACTTGGAGCTTGCTTTAGAGTGGATAGAAGAAGATGAACTTGTGGAAATCACACCAAAAACCATAAGAATACGAAAAAAAGAACTAAACGCAAGTTTGAGAAAACGCGAAGCAAAAAAAGCAAAAGCTAAGTAGATTTATATGAATATCTTGATAAAAACTATGCCTAAACTTTTGCTTGTGTGTTTGCTGTTTGTTGCACATGGTTGCGATGCCAACACCAAACAGAAAAAAAATCAAAATCAAAACAACACAACACAAAATCAAAACTCAAATATAAAAGTGTATTTTAGCAAAACTTCTGGTGCTTTTTATAAAGATGGAGCTGATAATATCATAATACAAAGCATAAACGAGGCTACAAATAGTATATATCTTGCTATGTATAATTTCACAAACAAAAATATAAAACAAGCTATAATAGACGCAAAAAACCGCGGGCTTGATGTCAAAATAGTTACAGACAAAAAGTATAAAAATATAGCAGTTTTCAAAAAATTTAAAGATATAGGTATAATCGTAATTGACGATGACGACCAAACAAAATCTATGCACAACAAAATCCTAATAATAGACGAGCATATAGTTTATATAGGTTCTGCTAACTACACCGTTTATGCGTTTTATAGAAACTATGAAAATATCATAAAAATAAAAGACAAAAACATAGCAAAAATATATAAAGATAAGCTTGATAATCTTTTTGCAAAAAATGGCAAAACTACAAATAGTCACAAAAGTAAAACTATAGATATATATTTCTCACCCGAACACAATATAGAAGATGTGATAATACAACACATAAACAACTCAAAAAATAGTATAAAAGTTCTAGCGTTTGCTTTGACCAACTCATCTATAAGCGATAGTTTGATAGCGGCATCAAATCGTGGTGTGCAGGTGTCTGTGGTTTTTGACAAAGAGCAAAATAACTACCAAAAATACTCAAAATACGACAACCTTGTATCAAATGGTATATCTGCTGTATTAAACAACAATGCAAAAAAGATGCACAATAAAGTTATGATATTTGACGACAATATAGTTTTAAGCGGTTCGTATAATTTCACAAACCAAGCAAATGATAAAAACGATGAAAATGTCGTTTTGATAAAAAACAAAACAATAGTCAAGAAGTATAAAGATGAGTTCAAAAAAATCTACGATAGATAAAAATAGACAATTTTTAAACAAAAAAGCTACATACGAATACGAGATACTTGAGAGATTTGAAGCTGGCATATCGCTACAAGGTAGCGAGATAAAAGCCATAAGACAAGCGAGAGTAAATCTAAAAGAGTGTTATGTCAAGGTTCTAAATGGTCAAGTGTATATCATAAATATGCAAATCACACACCTAAGCACAGCAAACAAATACAACCGACCAAGCGAAACAAGAGACAGAAAACTACTACTTCATAAAAAACAGATAAAAAAACTACACGACAAGGTAGCCAAAGACGGTATGTCTATAGTTGTTTTGAAATTATATCTCAACGATAGAAATCTGATAAAAGCTACAATAGCAATAGCAAGAGGAAAAAAACTACACGACAAAAGAGAAGCACTCAAACAAAAAACTCTCAAAAGAGAAAGTCAAATGCTTATGAAGGATATGAACTATAAAAAATAAGTGAAATTTCAGATGTTTTAGATATCATAAGTAAAAATAGGAATATAGATGCAAAACAACAATTCAAATCAACAAAATCCAAAAAACAAAAATTCAAAAAATTCAAATTTTTTTGGCAACAATCCGATAATATTTTTCTTTATATTTTCACTTGTGAGTATCATGGTATTTAAGAGTTTGTTTCCACAAAATGATATGGCGATAAATAGCAACACTCAAATAAAAACAACTAAAAAATCAATATCATACTCAGCCATAAAAGAGTTGCTAAAAACAGGAGAGATAGAGCAAGTAGTCATAGGTGATATAAATGTGCAAGTTTTAAGCAAAGTTAGAAACAATCAACAAACCATATACAAAGCAAGAAAAGTGCCAAACGACAACTCGCTTATACCTTTGATAGAACAAAACAATATAGCTTATGGCTCTATAAACGAAGAGAACTATTTTGAAGATGTTTTGTTTGGTTGGATAGTTCCTATGGTTATCATATTTGGTATATGGATGTTTTTGTCAAACCGTATTCAGTCCTCTATGGGTGGTGGTATTTTGGGTATGGGTGGCTCTAAAAAGATGATAAACAGCGAAAAACCAAATGTAACATTTAAAGATATGGCTGGAAACAAAGAAGCTAAAGAGGAGGTCAGTGAGATAGTGGATTTTTTGAAAGCTCCGGAAAGATATGTCAAACTTGGAGCCCAAATACCAAAAGGTGTTTTGCTTGTTGGTCCCCCCGGAACTGGCAAAACTCTTCTCGCTAAAGCAGTGGCAGGAGAAGCGAGTGTGGATTTTTTGAGTGTAACTGGTTCTTCATTTATAGAGATGTTTGTAGGTGTAGGAGCTTCAAGAGTTCGTGATTTGTTTGAACAAGCAAAACAAAATGCACCTGCTATCATATTTATAGACGAGATAGATGCCATAGGCAAAAGTCGTGCTAGTGGCGGAATTGGTGGCAATGACGAGAGAGAACAAACCTTAAATCAATTATTAGCCGAGATGGATGGTTTTAGCAGCGATAAAGCTCCTGTCATAGTATTGGCTGCTACAAATCGCCCTGAAATACTCGACCCTGCTTTGCTTCGTCCTGGTCGATTTGACAGGCAAGTTTTGGTTGATAAACCTGACTTAGAGGGACGAATAGAGATACTACAAGTTCATATAAAAGATGTCAAAGTAGCTTCTGATGTAGTGCTAAAAGATATAGCCGTGATGACAGCTGGTTTGGCAGGGGCTGATTTGGCAAATATCATAAATGAAGCGGCTCTCTTGGCTGGGCGTGCCTTAAAAGATGAGGTCAAAGCTGAAGATTTTAAAGAAGCAGTAGAGAGACAAATAGCAGGCTTGGAGAAAAAAAGTAGGCGAATATCACCAAAAGAGAAAAGAATTGTAGCATACCACGAAAGCGGACATGCCTTGATGGCAGAGATAACAAAGGGTGCTAAAAAAGTAAACAAAGTTTCTATAGTGCCTCGTGGTTTGGCAGCACTTGGATATACCTTAAATACTCCAGAAGAGAACAAATACCTGATGCAAAAACACGAACTCATAGCAGAAGTTGATGTGCTTTTAGGTGGCAGAGCAGCTGAAGAGGTGTTTATAGGTGAGATAAGCACAGGCGCTGGCAATGACTTAGAAAAAGCTACTGATATCATAAAAGCTATGGCCAGTATATATGGTATGAGTAGCGATGACATAAGTGGTCTTATGGTATTGAGTAAACAACAAAATCAATTTTTAGGCGGGGCACAAAGTAGCAAAGATTATAGCGATGCTATGGCAAATAAACTTGATGAATACATCAAAAAAACTCTAAAAGATAGATACAAGATAGTCGTAGGTCAGCTAAACTCACATAAAGATGCCATAGAACAGATGACAAAAGAGTTACTTGATATTGAGGTGATTACTGGTTTGAAAGTTCAGCAAATCATAGAAGAAAATGGTGGCGTTGTATATAAGGAGAATACAGATGAATAATATAATCATATTTGACACAACTTTAAGAGATGGTGAGCAATCACCAGGGGCATCTATGAATGTCAAACAAAAAGTGCAAATAGCTTTACAGCTTGAAAAACTTGGTGTAGATATAATAGAAGCTGGTTTTGCAGCAGCAAGTGATGGGGATTTTGATGCTATATCACAAATATCAAAAGAGCTGAAAAATACTAAAGTATGCTCTCTTGCTCGTGCTATTGAAGGTGATATCAAAAAAGCAAGCTTGAGCATAAGAGATGCCAAACAACAAAGAATTCACACTTTTATAGCTACAAGCCCAATTCATATGGAACACAAACTAAAAATGTCAAGCGATGAAGTAGTTAAAAGTGCGGTTCGTGCAGTGTTGTATGCTAAAACATTTGTTGATGATGTGGAGTTTTCGCTTGAAGACGCAGGGCGAAGCGATATGAGCTTCATGAAAGATATCACCGATGCAGTTATAAGTGCAGGAGCCAAGACTATAAACTTACCAGATACTGTGGGTTATAGGCTACCATTTGAGATATATAATATGGTTCAAACTATGGCAAAACATATAAACAATCATGCCATAATATCGCTTCACAACCACAACGACTTAGGGCTGGCTGTGGCAAATAGTCTATCTGGCATACAAGCAGGAGCTCGTCAAGTAGAGTGCACTATAAATGGCTTGGGTGAAAGAGCTGGCAATGCAGCACTTGAAGAGATTGTTATGGCTTTGAAGGTGCGAAAAGACCACTATGATAAGTTTGATACAAATATAAATACAAAACATATATCAACTACAAGCAAACTTGTAGCAGATATCACAGGCATACAACCACAACCAAACAAAGCTATAGTAGGGAAAAATGCTTTCTCTCATGAAAGTGGCATACATCAAGATGGGGTTTTAAAAAATATAAAAACCTATGAGATTATGAAACCAAGTGATATTGGAAAACAAACAAACAACACAATTGTGCTTGGCAAACTCTCTGGCAAAGCTGCCTTTAAGGACAAAATTGTATCTATGGGGTTTGATAATTTAAGCGAAGCAGAGATAAAAAAATCATTTGATAGGTTTAAACTACTATGCGACAAACGAAAGATAGTGCATGACGATGATATACGATTTATCATATCAGATGAGAAGCTAAATGAAGACAAACTATATGAACTAAAATCAGTTCAGATAAACAACTGCACAAATGGATTAGCAACTGCAACAATATCTATAATACACGAAGACAAAATATATAGCGATGCTTCTATAGGCGATGGTGCTATTGATGCTGTGTTTAAAACCATAGATAGAGTGACAAAACAGCAAGGTAAACTAATTGACTATCAAGTTAGAGCAGTCAGTGAAGGCAAAGATGCTTTAGCAAAAGTTGTGTGCAAAGTGAAGTTCAATGAAGCCAAATTCAATATAATAGGACATGGTCTAAATATCGACACAGTGTTAGCAAGTGCGAGAGCATATTTAGGAGCTTTGAATAGTTACTTATCTATGAGCAACTCTTCGCCACGAAACAAACACCAAGTGTAAAAATATATTGTAAGTGTCATGCGGTTAAAAAACAAAGTTGTATCTGTAGAAGCAAGCGCAGGAACAGGCAAAACATACAACTTAAGTGCGAGATATGTCGCTCTTTTGCTTTGTGGGGCAAAAGTAGATGAGATATTGTGTTTGACTTTTACCAATAAATCAGCAAATGATATGAAACAAAAAATATCGCACTTTATAGATAGCTTGGGTGATGACAAAAAATTTTTACAAACTATACAATCACAAATAGATATATCATTGTCGCAAATAGACGAAAAAAAACAACAATTAAAAACTAACTTTTTAAATACTACGAACTCTATCATGACTATTGATAAGTTTCTAAATCTTGTATTGAAACAGTTTTCTTGGTATCTTGATATCAATGAAAACTATGAGATAGGAAAAAATGACATTGATAAAATAGGTTTTGAGTTTTTGAAAACTTTAGACAAAAAACAGTTTGCGGATATACTCCAGCTGTGCAATAAAAGTAGCAAAAATTTTGAAGCTATCTTAAATATATTTAAACTAATTCAAGAATCTTCACAAGAGTTAAACTTCGCACCAACACAGATATCATCTGTAGATATAGCTAAAAAAGATGTGATTCAAAAAGCTCAAGCTATCTCAAAGTTTGTTTGTAGTTTTGATACTGCTTCAAATAGTGCGATAAAAGCAGTAAGTTTTGATAGTTTTGATGATATATTCAAAAGTTCTTGGATACAAAAGGATTATTTCAAGGAGTTTAGTTATTTTAAAAAATTATCAAACGACCATGCAGAAGTTTTATTTTCGCAGTTTAAACACTCAAGCGCTATATATTTTAAGACAAAAAATCACTATTTGTTAACCAAGCTAAATAGTGTCTATAAAGTATGGCAAAATTTCACGATACAAAATATGATAAAAACAAACAAATTGGAGTTTGTAGATGTTACAAATATGGTTTATGAGCTTCTAAATAAAAAGATTACAAATGATTTTTTGTATTATAGGCTTGACAATAAATATAGTCATATACTTCTTGATGAGTTTCAAGATATATCTATAGTGCAATATAATGTATTGAAACCACTCATAGACGAGATAACATCACAAGAGTTTGAGAGCTTTCGATCGTTTTTTTATGTAGGGGATATCAAACAATCAATATACAGATTTCGTGGCGGTGAAGCTGGCTTATTTAAACACTTAGAAAAAAGATACAACTCAAAGAAAATACAACTCAAAGAAAACTTTAGAACTGCTACAAATATCATCAACTTTGTATACGATGTATTCAAAGAAAAACCAAACTACAATATGCCAAAACCAACCTCAAATATATCTGGTGGATTTGTAGAGGTCATAGATACAAATGACATATCAAATAGTATCATACACAAGATAAAAGATATGCAAAAAGAAGGTGTCAATATGAACGATATAGCGATATTGGCATACAAAAATGATGATATACTATCAATTTATGAAAACATTAAAAAACAACTTCCTTTTATAAAAGTATCTACAGATACAACAAGTCGTCTCATAAACTCGCCAAAACCAAAAGCGGTGATCAACTTGATAAAATATCTATACTATGATGAAACGATATACAAAGAAAATTTTCATGCTATTTTAGGAGAGCGGGCGAACCAAACACTCAAGATAAAAATTGATATAAAAAATGGTAGTCCGACTCAAATAGTAGATAAAATAGCAAAATTTTATAACCTTTTCGATGAAAATATGGTGAAGTTTATAGAACAAATAAAAGTGTATGAAAATATCACTGATTTTGTATTTAATATAAATCAGCTTGACAGTAGTATAACCAACAAAATTTCAAACGGCATAACACTTTTGACTATGTTCAAAGCCAAAGGTTTAGAGTTTGGCACCGTGTTTGTGGTAGATAGATTTACAAAAAAGCCAAACGACACAAACCCTCTTTTGCTCCAATACGAAAATACAAAACTAAAAAGAGTTTATATAAAAGACCCTCTTTTGAACTATTTTGACCAAGACTACAAAGAAGCTACAGAACAAGAAAAAAACCTGAAAACTATAGATGAATTAAATGTGTTGTATGTCGCTCTCACAAGAGCCAAACACAATCTTGTTGTATTTCAAAAACTTCAAAATAGTTCTATAAATATAAAACAAAATACAAAAATAGGCGAGCTTCATGTGTGCGATACTTCTAACAAACAAGAAAAAATTGAAAAAAATATAAGCTACAAAAATATAGATTATGGCAGACAAAATATGTCAAAAAAACCTACCGATACCGCAGCAAGCTCTTTGTATTTGCTCAACTTTGGTATAGCTACTCACTATTGTTTGGAGATGATGAACAAATTTGACAAAAGTAGTTTAGACAAAGCAATAAAACTTACTATGTCTATACATAATCATGGTTTAAGCGAAAATGATTTTGACAATATGCACCGTATGTGCCACCTTCTTATACTCAACCAAGAGTTTCAAGATAAGATAAAAGGCAAAATTTTGTCTAAAGAACAAGCAATTTTATACAATCGAGAGGTAAGTGTCATAGATCTATTAGCCACGGAAGATAACCATATAACTATATTTGACTATAAAACAGGCAAACCACAAACTAAAGACAAAACACAGATAAGCAACTATAAAAAAGCGATGAAGGATATCACGAATAAAAATATATCTGCTTATATTTTGTATCTATCTACAAGCGGGGTGGATATTTTAGAAGTAGATTAAAAAAATTTATCAATAATTTTTGTCTTTTCTCATACTTCTTAACTCTTTTTGAACGCTGATATTATAATTTGTATCAGGTTCAAAATCAAGCGATATGTTTTTGTTTTCATAGTCAGTGCTTTTTAATATCACTTTGATAGCCTCAAGCCTCGCTTTATGTTTATCGTCACTTCTCAAAATATGCCAAGGTGTATTTCTACTATGGGTTCTTTTGAGCATCTCATATTTTTTGTCGCTTATTTCATCCCACATATCTTGTGCTTGTAGGTCAATTTCACTTAGTTTCCATTGTCTTAAGGGGTCATTTAATCGTCTTTCAAATCTTTTTTTTTGTTCTTGTTTAGATACGGAAAAATATAGTTTTATTAGTATCAACTCTTCTTTGACTAAGTCATGCTCGAAGTTCACGATATCTTGCATAAATATCTCATATTGGTCGGGGGTACAAAATCCAAATACAGGCTCTACCATAGCACGATTATACCAACTCCTATCAAAAAGCACCATCTCACCACCTGTTGGAAAGTGGTGAATATATCTTTGCATATACCATTGTTTTGTCTCTTTTTCAGTAGGTTTGCCTAATGCTACTACTCTATAGTGGCGACTATTCATAAACCGAGCTATTCTACGTATTGCCCCGCCTTTACCAGAAGCATCTCGTCCCTCAAACAATACTATCATCTTTTTTTCATGTTTTTCAAGATATGTTTGCAGCTTGATAAGCTCTATTTGATATGGTCTCATGATATCTTTGTTTGCTGCACTTCGTATGCCATTTTTTAGTTGTTTTGTATTTATATTTGGGTTTTCTTCTATAAGTTTTTGAGTAAATATATCTGTAAGTTTGTTTGCGTTTAATATATTTTCATAAAGTTTTTTATTTTTATTTGGCATCTTTGTCCTTTTTTGATACTATTTTAAAATATTTATAAAAATAGTTTTTTATTGTTTTTGTTTCGGCTCTATTTAACACCAATTCGCCATCTTTGATATCTTTTGTTATTTGACTTCCTGCTCCTACTATACAGTTATCCTCTATTTTTATTGGGGCTATTATTTGACAGCCACTTCCTATAAATACATTTTTGCCTATTGTTGTTTTGTGTTTATTTATACCATCATAATTGCATGTGATTGTGCCAGCTCCTATATTGGTGCCAGTATCAACAAAACTATCGCCAATATAGCTAAGATGGCCTGCTTTTACTTTGTTTAATTGTGAATTTTTAACCTCTACAAAGTTGCCTATGTTGCTTTGTTGTATGTCACAATTTGGGCGAACTCTTGCCATAGGACCTATTGTGCTATTTTTTATAACTGAGTTATCTATTTGACTATTTGATTTTATGTGGCTGTTTATTATTTTGCTATCACCCAAAAGTGACACACCATTTTCTAAAATAGTCTCGGCGTCTATTTGCACACCATTTTCTATGTAAATAGTCTGTGGCAAATACATAGTCACACCTTGAAGCATAAAATTTTTTTTGATATTGTTTTGATGTATATCCAAAGCTTGGCTTAAATCGTATTTGCTATTAACTCCTTTGAAGTTTTGTTCGCTTACTTTGGTAGCTTTTACGGTATTGTTTTCGTTTATAGCTATAGCTACGAGATCGGTTATATAATACTCTTGTTGAGCATTATTGTTGTTCAATTTTTTCAAACTATATTTTAAAAACTCAGTTTGAAAACAATACACACCTGCATTTGCTTTATTTATATCAAGCTCTTTTGTAGAACAATCTTTTTGCTCCACTATTTTTTCTACCTTGTCATTTTTTATGACTACACGACCATAACCACTGGCATCTTTTAAAGTCATATAAGATATATTTATAACCTCTTTGTTTTTTATGGTTAGACTTTTTAACTCCTCTGCTTTTATGAGTGGCATATCGCCATTTAAAACTAAAGTTTGTTTGTATTTCGTATTTATACCCATAACTGCTCCACCAGTTCCGGGATAATTCTCGTGGTCTTGTATATGGTAGTTTATAGAAGTTTTATCAAAATATTTATGCATAGTTTTTTTTATGTCGTTTGCTTGATGATAAAGCACCACATGTATATCACAACTTAACTTCATAGCTTCATATATACTATAATACAACATAGGCTTGCCAGATATTTCGTGTAGCACTTTTGCTTTTGAAGAGTTCATACGAGTGCCTTTGCCAGCCGATAAGATGATGATCGATATATCAAATTTCATATGTTTTTAACCAGCTCCTTGATATGTGATAGAGCCTTTTGACTGCTGTTTTTATGAAAACTCAACACAACACCCATTCGCCTACCGGGTTTTGAGTTTGGTTTGCCAAAAACTCTCGCAAAACTCTTTTCGCTAAACACCTCATCTTTTAACTTCGTATATGGATTGTGAGATATACTTGTAGCTTTTATAGCACCACTAGCACCTGCCCCATAGTTTATGAACTGTAAATTTAGTCCAACTATAGCACGCACATGCAAAGCAAACTGACTAACTGATTGCGTTATCATAGTTACCATACCTGTATCGTGTGGTCTTGGACTTACTTCACTAAAATACACCTCATCGCCTTTTATAAACAACTCAACACCAAATATACCGCTTCCACCCAAACCGTCGGTTATGGTTTTAGCTATCTTTTTTGATGCCTTTTTTGCTTTGTCGCTCATGATGGCTGGCTGATATGAAAATATATAATCACCATCTTTTTGTATATGCCCTATAGGCTCACAAAATATTGTTTGTTTGTCATTTCGCACTGTTAGCAATGTTATCTCATAATCAAACTTTATAAACTCCTCAACTATAAGCAAACTACTATCGCCTCTAGCATCTTTGGCCTTCTGCCATGAGTTTTGTATGTCGTTTATACTTTTAGCGACTGATTGACCATGTCCGCTACTACTCATCACAGGTTTTATAACACAAGGAAATCCTATATCTTTTGTGGCAGTTTTTAGTTCATCGAGACTTTCTACAAACCTATAAGCACTTGCTTTGAGCCCAAGCTCTTCGCAGGCAAATTTTCTTATGTTTTTTCTGTTCATTGATAGTTTTATTGCATTTGCATTTGGCACTATGTTATAACCTTTGTTTTCAAGTTCCAATAAGGCATCTATATTTATAGCTTCTATCTCTGGTATCACAAAATCAGGTTTGATAGTTTCAATTATGTCTATAAGTTGTTGTTTGTTTTTCATATCAATAACATAAGAGCTGTTTGCTACAAAAGAAGCAGGTGGAAGCTCATAACTATCTACAACAATTGTCTCAAATGATAATCGCTGTGCCTCTATAACTATCTCTTTGCCAAGCTCACCGCCACCCAATAATAGTAGCTTTATATTGTTTGGTTGGCCTGTAGTGAAAAATTTCATAGGTTTTGTCCTTTTTTGAAGCTTTTATATAATCTTTATTTTTAAGGTACCTTTAAGCAAAATTATGGTATTATATCTAAAAAGTATTAAAGGTAGATAATATATATGCGAGGCAGGTCAAAAAACAATTTAGAAAATAGTTTGCTTGTCATTGTGTTTATTGGTTTTTGCTGGACTGTTTATCACTATTTTTTAGAAGATTATATTTATACAAACTATTATGATGAAAAAGTCAATATAAAAGAGGTTCAAAAAAAGTATATAGAAAATTTAAACGATATTAAAATCACCATCAATAAACCAAAAAAAGAAAAAACAACTCTTGATACAAACGAAACAGAGCAAAACCACACTACATCTACAAATTTAGATATAAATACTACAAACACACAAATAACTATATACAACTACTATACAAAACTACAGAAAAATTTCACTAAAATTGTTTTAGACAAAACCACAGACCAAAACATCACAAAAAATACAACCATAAGACTAACTATTTTGAAAGATGGCAACTACGAACAAATACACAGAGTATCAGGCGATAAAAAGTTTTACGATATGGCTTCAGCTATAATAATCACAAAATTTCCTTTGTCAATTCCTCTACAACTACAAAACAAATTTCCAAGATATTTTAAGATAAATATCAAAGACACAGACAAAACAAAGGATATTAAGATACAATGACATTGACCCTATCGTCTAGTGGCCAAGGACATTGGGATTTCATCCTAAGAACAAAGGTTCAAATCCTTTTGGGGTCGCCAATTATTCAATACAAAAACTAAAGGAGTTTATCATGGGTATGCCTAGTGGTATGGAACTGTTTATTATCGTAGGAGCTATTGTGCTGCTTTTTGGAGGCAAAAAAATTCCAGAATTAGCAAAAGGTTTAGGACAAGGTATCAAAAACTTTAAAAAAGCAGTCAAAGATGACGATGAAACAGATGCACAAAACATAGAACAAGACAGCGATGTTCAAACAGCAGACATAAAAACAACTAAAAAAGAAGAGACCAAAGTCTAATCTTGTATAGTATTGTCAAAAGTGCCATAGAAGATATCATCGGTAGAAGTGTCGTGCTTGAAAAACCCAAAGATAGCACTTTGGGGCATTTTGCTACAACTGTGGCATTTGTATTAGCAAAAGAACTTAGAAAATCGCCTATGGTTATAGCAGATGAGTTGTCACAAAAACTACAAACTATAAAGATATTTGATAAAGTTACAGCAGTCAAAGGGTTTGTCAATTTTAAACTATCCAACAGTTTTTTACAACAAACCACAAACGATATTTTAAACAAAAATCAAAAATCAATACAAAAAGAAAGTGCAAAAATTTTGCTTGAGTTCGTCAGTGCAAATCCTACAGGACCTTTGCATATAGGTCATGCTAGAGGTGCAGTGCAAGGTAGTGCCATAGCAAATATCGGCAGGTATTTAGGCTATGATATCACTTGTGAATACTATATCAATGACGCAGGCAGTCAGATAGATTTGCTGGGATTATCTATATGGCTTGAAGCACAATCAACCGTTTTCAATACAGATGTATCTTATCCTCAAGAGTATTATAGAGGTGAGTATTTAACCGCCTTATGTTTAAAAATAGTCAAAAAATTTGGCAAAGATATACTTAAAGACAAAACAAACCTCGATAAAATCAGCTTGTATGCCAAAGATGCAGTGTTGGAGATTATAAAAGATGACCTAAACTCAATTGGTGTCGCTTTTGATAGTTTTATAGCAGAAAAACCTTTATACGACAACTGGCATGAAACCAAAAAAGAGTTAGAAGCAAATGGTGCTTTATATCAAAAAGATGGCAAACTATGGTTAAAAAGCACAAAATATGGCGATGAACTTGACAGAGTGATCACAAGAAACAATGGCAAACCTACATATCTTGCAGGTGATATAATATACCACAAACAAAAATTTCAAAGAGGTTTTGACAAACTTATAAACATATGGGGAGCTGACCATCACGGCTATATAAATCGTGTCAAAGCCTCTTTGGAGTTTTTGAAGTTAAATAGCGATAAACTTATCATCATATTGTCTCAAATGGTGTCATTGCTTAAAGATGGCAAACCATACAAGATGAGCAAACGAGCAGGTAGTGTGATACTGATTAGCGATATAGTAGATGACATAGGGGCAGATAGCTTGAGGTTTGTATTTTTGACTAAAAAAAGCGATACTCATTTGGAGTTTGATATGCAAACTTTAAAAACCGAAGACTCATCAAATCCAGTGTTTTATATAAACTACGCAAACGCAAGAATCAACCAACTTTTTAGCAAAGCAGGAGTTGATATATCAAGCGTGGTTGATTATGATATTGAGCATATGAACGATGTGCTTGCATCTTTGCTTTTTGAGGCACTTATGTTACAAAAAGTTTTGCAAGATAGTTTTGACAAACTTCAACCACATCTGTTGGCTTTGTATTTGCAAAATCTATCTGCTATGTTTCATAAGTTTTATACTAACAATCTCATAATTGGCTCTAAAAACCAAAAAGAGATACTCAAAACCATCGCAGTTGTATCAAATAGCATAACGCTTGGGCTTAAACTTCTTGGCATAAAAGCCAAAAAAAGGATGTAAATATGGGACTATCAGTAGGAATAATAGGCTTGCCAAACATAGGCAAATCTACTACATTCAATGCCTTGACCAAAACACAAAATGCTTTAAGTATGAATTATGCTTTTTGCACCATAGAACCAAACAAAGCTGTAGTGCCAGTGCCAGATAGTAGATTGAGTTTGTTATCAAATATCGTCAAACCGCAAAAAATCCAACCAAGTTTTATAGAGTTTGTAGATATAGCAGGGTTGGTAAAAGGTGCCAGTCGTGGCGAAGGGTTGGGAAATCAATTTTTGTCTAATATTCGCGAAGTTGAAGTTATTTTGCATATGGTTCGGTGTTTTGAAGACAAAAATATAGCTCACATAGAAGGTGAGATAAACCCACTGCGAGATATAGAGATAATCCAAACAGAACTTATATACGCAGATATCACGCAGCTTGAAAACAAAATAACAAAACTAACCAAACAATCAAAAGCAGATAAAAATGCCAAAGTTATGTTAGATATATCAAAAGATGTGTTAGAGCATCTCGAAGAGCTAAAGCCAGTTAGTAGTTATACAAACAAAGGAAATGACAGCTTTATAACTTTGAACAAAGAGTTGAGATTTTTGTCAAACAAAATCGTGATATACACAGCAAATGTAGATGAAGAAAGCTTAAACAAAGAAAATGTTTTCGTGCAACAAGTCAAACAATATGCCTCAAAATCAAATTTTGAAGTAGTTGTATTGTGTGCGAAAATAGAAGAGGAGTTTATAGGTTTAAACGATGACGAAATAAAAGAGTTCCTAAATGACTTTGGTATCAAAAATAGTGGCTTGGAAACTATAATTCAAAAATCGTTTAACCTACTTGGACTTCAAAGCTACTTCACAGCAGGAGTTCAAGAAGTGAGAGCTTGGACTATAAAAAAAGGTGACACAGCACCAAAAGCAGCAGGAGTGATACACAATGACTTTGAAAAAGGTTTCATAAAAGCAGAGGTGATATCGTATGATGATTTTATATATTATCAAGGCGAACAAAAAGCAAAAGAAGCTGGCAAGATGAAACTTGAAGGCAAGGATTATATAGTCAAAGATGGCGATGTGATGCACTTCAAGTTCAATATATAAAATAGAGCACTAAAACACATATCTAAAAACTATCTAATACACTTCGTCTTTGTCTTTTGGTTTTAAGTTTCTACTAATAGATAGCACCATACCTATAGCTATACACATACTAATCATAGAACTACCGCCATAACTGATAAATGGCACAGCTATGCCTTTTATTGGTATGATACCTGTGATACCACCGAAGTTTATAAGCAGTGGCAAAGCGATAAGCAAACCAACACCAAGTGTAAAAAGATGATACTTAGGATTGCCTATCATTCTTGAAATTCTAAAAACTCTTTGTATGAGAAACATCAAAATACCCACAACCACAAACAAACCAAAAAAACCTATCTCTTCTGATATACCTGCTAATACAAAGTCTGTATGAACTTCGCTTAAGTATCCCATCTTTAGTATGCCGTCACTCAAACCTGTGCCAAAATACCCCCCGTGGTATATTGCATTTAAAGAGTGGCCTACTTGATATGGCTCTGGATAATTTTCAATTCTAAGTGCATTTGCCACAAACGATGGAGCAAAAGAGAGAACACTATCTTGCACCATACTCCACCAGCCGTATATTCTGTTTATCCTGTGCGGTGCTATGAGTATCAAAAATAGCATCGTTGCTATACCAAACACACCAAGAAATACAAATATCCTATAACTTCTATTTGCAAACATAAGCATAACAAAAGTCATAACTAAAAGCACCACAAGTTGTCCAAAATCTTTTTGTGCCAAAGCTATTATGGGAACAAGCAATAAAAACAGCAACAAATACGGAATATATAGTTTCATCTCGTCTGTTATACTCATATGTTTTTTAGTTTTTAATAAGTTTTTGTTAAATGACCTTGCCAGAAAATATGCATATCCTACTTTGAAAAACTCCACAGGAGCAACCGAAAACCCAAAAACTCGTATCCATCTTTTTGCTCCTAATGTTTGTGTGACAAGAAAATCAGGCAAAAACGGCATAATAGCCAAAACCACAAACATAAACACAAACAAATATGTGCCAATAGTATCAAAATACAGCGAAGGCTCTATCAAAGCTAATCTATACATGATAAGTATGCCAAGCACACCAAATAAAAGCTGACGAATAAAAAAATGAAACTGCCCAAACCCCAAATACTCTACAACATATACAGACAACGAATAACTAAAAACAACCGACATGCAGACTAAAACACAAGCAGTATAAAAAAGCACCATATCAAAATCTTTTGTATAACCCAATATCAAATCCTAAGCTGTTTTTGATATAATTATACCAAAAGGATATAAAAGTTGGCAAATACACTACAAAGACAAAACAGGACAAAAAAACTTATTCTCCTTTCGTTATTTGTAGTTATAATACTTTTTTTGATATTTGTTTCAACTATTAGCAACATAAATAGCGGCAGAAAACTACCGCCCCTATATACAAAAAAAACACAAATAGCAGTTCGTGGAAAAATAGTCAGCAAAGACAATTTTTTGTTAAGCAAAAGTATCAAACTATATAAAGCTACTATATTTATGCGGTGCCTTGATGCTGACAAAAAATCACTTTTTGTGAAGCTATTTTCTATATATAGTGGCATAAACAAAAACAAAATTGAAAAAAAAATAAACAACAGCATCAAAGATGGCAAAACAGGCACTATAATTTTATCTCACAACATAGGAGCCAAAAAAGCCCAACGCCTAAAACAGCTTTCGAGAAAACTACTAAAACTTGGTGTATTTAAATCCACAACTATAAATGGCCACAGACTAATAATAGGTCTTGATATCAAAGCTACTGGAGAAAAACGAATATACCCATACAAAGACTCTTTTGCTCCACTTTTGGGTTATACTAAAAAATACGAAGATAAAAAAAACATCACCAGAGTCAAAGGTTTCAAAGGTTTAGAACAAAGATACCAAAGTTATCTTGGAGCATATAAAAATGGCTTCATCAAAGGTGAAAGAGATCTTCTATCAAATATATCTCTAAATAAAGCTACAAAAATGATATATGCCAAAGATGGTGCAAACATACACCTGACTATACCTTTGAGACTTCAAAAAAATATTGAAAAAATTTTGGACTTTTATAAAAAAAAGTTTGGAGCCAAAGAGGTTATAGCTTCAATCATGCGAAGCGACACAGGCGAGATTATGGCTATGGCTTCATCAAACCGATACAACCCACAAAACATAAAAAGGCGGTATATATTTGGAGGTCACATGGGTGTCAATGCTGTATCATATACCTTTGAGCCAGGTAGTGTTATAAAACCTCTATCTATATCGCTTGTGCTTCAAAATAAGCTTGTAAAAAAAGAGGAAAAAATAAAAGCACACAACAAATCAATCAAAAACCTGTTTGGTAGTTTTGGTCAAGGCAAATACACCATAGGCAAATACACCATAACCGATGACCACAAATTTAACAAAAACGAACTAACCGTGAGAGATATACTGGTGCATTCGAGTAACATAGGCACACTTATACTCGCTCAAAGATTATCTGCCAAGCAGTTTTTAGGTGGCTACCAAAGATTTGGTTTGTCTAAAAAAACAGGTATAGATATAGCTTTTGAACGCAAAGGCAAACTTCACAGCCAACGACAATACTCAATAGGTAGCAAAACAGGAGCAGACAACATATACAAAGCCACAGACTCATATGGACACGGTATCACTGCTACATTTATACAATTACTTCAAGCTTATACAGTGTTTAACAACGCAGGACTTATGAGCAAACCAAAAATAGTAGAGTATATACAAATTGGGAACGAAAAGATAAACATACAAAACAAAAAACCAGTTCGAGTGATAGACAAACAAGTAGCCAATTATATCAAAGATGTGCTCATAGATGTAGTGCGAAGTGGCACAGGCAAAAATACCTATATCAAAAATATACAAGTAGGTGGCAAAACAGGCACAGCGAGTATAGCAAAAAGTGGTAAATACACCAAAAGCTACAATAGTTCATTTTTTGGGTTTGCAAACGACAAACAAAACAGATACACCATAGGCGTGACAATACGAGAACCGGGATACTACACCAACCAAACCCAAAACTTCTATGCTAGTAGCACTGCTGTGCCTGTTTATGACAAGATAGTCAAAGCGCTTTTGGTTCTTGGGTTTTTGAGTGTTGAGGATTGAGGTATGTATCATAGTTGTCTCACTCGTGCTATCGCTTCACAGATATAAAATCTGTTTTGCTCCCTAACGAGTGGTAGCAAGCGAGTTGCTACTATAGATGTCTCACTCGTGCTATCGCTTCACAGATATAAAATCTGTTTTGCTCCCTAACGAGTGGTAGCAAGCGAGTTGCTACTATAGATGTCTCAGCGAGAGGCGAGATAGGAGTGACGAGGGACGATATGGACTATGATATTCTTGAAAAGAACTCAAAACAAATAGGAACCCTAAACTTGTTTAGGCCAAAGTTTCAATAACCTACAACTATAAATAACCCAACATGTATAGCTATTTTCATATTTTGCCCCGAACCAGAAAAGCGATAGCGGTTCGCAAGGCGAATTTCTCTGATAAGTAGTCAGGGGTTCCGAAAAACTAAAAATTACTCGGAACCGCGAACTTTGTTCGGGGCTAAAGTTTAAAACTACTACAAACAAAAATATATACTTTTTATCGGTATCACGCTTCAAGCGGACAAACTATCATTGTGAGGCAAAGCCGAAACAACTCAACTACAATGGTTCGCTTTGGATAAGATGTCTCACTCATTCGGATAACAGATACCAGATATCGGACTGCTTTCGGTTTTCCGTATTCTGTTTTTCGTTCTCCGCACCTAACTCGTGGTAGCAGACAATTATCATTGTGAGGCAAAGCCGAAACAATTCGACTACAAAAACCAAACATATGAAAATATCTTGATTTTATTTAAATATTTGCGGAAAAGGTGTCAAACTGTTTGAACAAAACAACAATATCTTCATATTGTTTTTTTGTGAGTTTTTCACAGAAACATTTTTTGCTATCACAAAAAAAACGATTCTCTTGTTTTGACACCAGTAAATATTTAGAGAAAATCAAGAAAAATATTTTCACCGTTTCACAGAAAGTTTGGACTTCGTCCAATCGCCACGGCTACTTTTGGGAGTTTTTTTGTTTCTTTTTTTGCGGTCAAAAAAAGAAAGAGGAGTTTAATTTTGATAAAATATGGAAGTTTAAAACTACTATAAATAAAAATATATTATATTTTGTCGCTAATTCTACATATAGCCCTAAACCAGAAAAGCGGTAGCGGTTCGCAAGGCGAATTTCTCTGATAAGTAGTTTAGGGTTCCGAGTAGGTTACTTTATATCTGCTGAAAAATCAAAGGACAAATTATGAGCTATAAGAAGTTTCTAATCCTTGATACACCGCACAGGAAATCTATTATAATGCCGTGTACTATCTATGATAACCACTTCAGGATTATGCTTTTGAATTCTAAAAGAACTACTTTCTGATTTGGCTTGTGTCGTAGATGTCCACCAATCACCCCAAACACATCTACCAAAAAAGAATGGGTCATTAATGTAATAATAACCTGAGTATTGTGCATTCCAGCCAGATGAGCCACTACCTTTGGCCATTAGTTTGTCTCGACTATCACTCCCAAGATTTGCTAACAGTGTCTGAACTTCACTTTTTGTGGGTATGTGCCAGCCAGTTGGGCATATGCCTTGGGCTCCTTCAGTTGTAGAACCATTCATGATAGCATCCCACTCATACAAGATACCAAATTTTGATACTTTCGCTGAGTTTTTGTCCACCTCAGTGCCCCCATTGCCACAAGTTATATTAGATGGATAAGAAATCGCAGTATATTTAGGTGGGGTAGGCACTATTTCACTACCATCGGGATATGTGGTCACATACAAGTTATCTGCCATCCATGTTTGTGTGCCTACAGTCGCTACTGGGTGCAAGTGTCCTTCGTGGTCACGAACCCACTGCGATGCTCCGCCTGCTCCGCTATCTACATAACCTTTCGATACAGCATCGCTATCGCCTACTGGGTCGGCTACACCTGTGATTTTGTTGCCTCCCATGTTTAGGTTAGATTTGCTCGGTGCTGACCAAACCAAAGTATATAACCCAAGTAGTGCTACGAGACTAAAAGATAGTTTGTGTGAGTTTGTCATGTGTTGTTCCTTTTTGTTGTGTGTTTCATCTTTTATGGGTTTTTGAGGCACCGCACGCTTGCGCCTGTATCTTTAGTGCTTTCAGCTAAAACATTTGTGCCGTTTTTGTTGATAGTATATACCCAAGCATTGGCACCATTTTGTGTCGATGACCATATACTTGCCTCAGAGCCTCTACCTACAAAACCACCTGCCTCGCGTTTGCCACTTAGAGCCAGATCAAAACCTACCGAAAACCCTTGGGTGCTTGTGAGTTTCTCGCCTGCATTTGCTCCTAAGTATGTTTTGAGTGTCTCTAACTCTGCTTTAGTAGGTATATGCCAGCCAGTTGGGCATATACCTTGGGCTGCCTCTGTATCTACACCGTTCATAGCCGCACTCCACTGGTAAAAGTTGCCAAATTTTGCTGTCATAGTGGAGTTGCTATCTATCTCGCTACCACCTGCACCCAGTGCTACATCTGAAACATATGAGAACATAGCACTATCAGTGCCCCAAGAGCTTGTATTTGATTCGTTTATAGGGGGTAGTGGAATAACAGTATCTGGATATGTAGCTACATATATATTGTCTGCCATCCATACTTGGCTACCTATAGTGACTATTGGGTGTATGTACTCTTCATAGTCGCTCATATAAGTCAGTTTTTTTCCTGCGAGATAAGACTTCGTAGCTGCATCGTTGTCATCTGTAGGCATAGCTACATTTGATATAGTGTTGTTGGACATATTTAAAGCAGATGTACACGCAGCCCAAGTAGCTGTAGATAAACCGAGCACTACCACAAAACCAGACAAAAACATGTTTATAATTTTCATATATAAATCCTTTGTGTTATATGTATATATTTGGCATTATAACATATTTTAACTTAAACTAAACTTAAGAGCACATATTGATGTCTAATAGATGTCTCACTCGTGCTATCGCTTGACAGATATAAAATCTGTTTTGCTCCCTAACTCGTGGTAGCAAGCGAGTTGCTACTATAGATGTCTCACTGAGTGACGAGGTAGGAGCGACGAGGGACGATATGGACTATAATATTCTCGGAAC
>QMKX01000023.1 GCA_003643835.1 Campylobacterota bacterium | reverse complement strand
GAGTTGCTACTATAGATGTCTCACTCGTGCTATCGCTTCACAGATATAAAATCTGTTTCGCTTTCTAACTCGTGGTAGCAAACGAGTTGCTACTATAGATGTCTCACACTTCGCTCAAAAACTATATTTGTGATATAATAGTTGCCAATATTATTAGTCCTGCTCCTACAAGTTGCCAAAACAAAAGCACCTCACCACCCACGAACACACCATAAAATGCCGCACTAAGAGGCTCAAGTATAAATATGATCACAGTCTTAGATGCTGTCACAAACTTTTGCATATATGTTTGCACCAAAAACGCATAAGCCGTAGCGAACACAGAAGTTACCACCAAAGCTATGAAAAATGTCTCGCTAAACTCTATATCAAAGGTATGTGGCTCAAATATAAATGAAAACAACATAGACAACAAAGCCACAACGAGAAGCTGAGTAGATACCACTACAAATATGTCGCATTTTTTTGAAAATATATCAGTATATAACAAATGAAAAGCAAAAAGCAAAGCACAAAATACTCCCAAAGCTTCACCAAAACCAAAGTTCAAGCCACTATTCATAGTGAGATAATACAACCCAATAGCTGCCAAAATAGAACCAACTATAACTTTTTTAGGAATTTGTTGTCTAAAAATAAAATATGAAAAAAATGGCACAAATATCACCATAAGGCCGGTCAAAAATCCTACAATTGAACTTTGAGTATAGAGCAAGGCAAATGTCTGTGCAGCATATGCAAAAAACAATATAACTCCTAATATAAAACCATAAAATATATCTTTTGGTCGTATTTGTTTAACTTTTTTATATGCTATGGCAAGTATTATCACAAATGCCAAGCCAAACCTGTAAAACAAAAATGCATATACAGGCACAGTGGCGATAGCATCTTGCATCATCAAAAATGTAACACCCCAAAATATCGCCACAGATGCCAGCATAAGCTCTGCTTTTATTGTTGATTTTATATTCACAAGAGTCATTTTAACTAAAAATTATAAAAATACGATACAATACAATATGTTTAGATATTTATGTATTGCTGTAATTTTATTTTATTTGCCACTTGATGCAAAGATTTATAAAATACCGCCAAACTTACTAAAAAATATGACGACAAATGGTAGCTACAAACCACACTGCCCTACAAAACATAATGATTTGCGAGTAGTGGAAGTGGTGTATTTAAACTTTGCTGATCAAACAAAAACTGGCAAACTAATCGTCAATAAACTTATAGCCAAAAAAACAGCAAAGATATTTGATAAGTTATATAAAATCAAGTATCAAATAAAACTCATAAAACCTATTTATATATTTAAAGCAAACGACTACAATTCAATAGCAGCAAACAACACATCAGCATACAACTGTCGCAAAATATCAAATACCAACAAGTGGTCAAATCATGCTTATGGTATGGCAATTGATATAAATCCACTACAAAACCCATATATCTCGCGAAGTGGGCAAATCACACACAAAGCATCAAAACCTTTTATAGATAGGACAACTAAAGTTAAAAACTACAAAGCTATGATACAAAAAAATAGTTATATAGTCAAACTATTTAAAACTCATGGCTTCAAGTGGGGAGGTGATTGGCGAACTATTAAGGATTATCAGCACTTTGAATACAAAAAGTAGTTTAAACTACTTTTATATGAGATATATCTCACCAATATCTAAAAATTTTATATTTGTGGTTTTTGTATAACTTCGCAATAACTGTTCTGGCTCACCAAGCGGTTCATCTGACAAATCAAATGTGCCATAATGCATAGGTATCAATAGTTTTGAGTTTAAATCATCGTTTGCTTTTATGGCTTCATGTGGGTTTATGTGTTGTAGCTTCATAAAATCTCGGGGTTTATATGCTCCAATAGTAAGTATACTTATATCTATATTTTTGGTATATTTTCCTATATCTTTGAAGTGTTTATTGTAGCCACTGTCGCCACCAAAATATATTGTCTTGGTTTTAGTTTTGATAAGAAAACTACCCCACAATATCTTGTTTGCATCGGATATTGTCCTTTTGTGCCAATGAAAAGCCGGCAAAAACTCTATAGAAAAACTCTCTTTTATATCATATTTTTCATACCAGTTTGCCTCTATTGTGTTTATAGTGCTATTCATACTTTTGACAAGCTTTGTCATATTTAAAGGCACCAAAACAGTAATGCCATCAAAATATCTTATGCTCTTTTTGTCCAAATGATCATAATGCCCATGCGATACAAGTATGTAGTCTGGTTTTATTTTGTCTGTGTCTATAGGCAAAGGTGTCAATCTTTTCATCATAGGAGGTGCAAACAAACACGGATCAGTTAAAATCTTTTTGCCATCAATTTGCAATAAAAATGTAGCATGCCCCAACCAATATATAAAATCATCTTTGATATCAAGCACTTTGTCGCTTTTTATCACTTTGAGTTTGTAGTTCTCTTTTTGTTTTACTTCTCTTTGTGGGTTTTTAGATAGTTTCCACTTAAGTATCTCATATATGGTTTTGTTGCCCGAGAGTCCATAAATACTTGTATATGTGGCATTTTTTGTTAAGCTGGCTTTAACAATACTCATCTTTGAACTTCACATACATTTTAGCGTGTTTTATCAAATCATCGCACTCCTTGTCGCTTAGTTGTTTGACTACTTTTGCCGGACTTCCCATGATGAGACTTCGTGGTGGAAAAACCTTGTTTGATGTTACAAGCGAGTTTGCTCCTACTATGCTACCTTTGCCTATAACAGCACCATCTAATATAGTAGCACTCATACCTATCAAACATCCATATTCAATAGTGCATCCGTGTAGCATAACTCTGTGTCCTATTGTTACATCATCGCCTACTACTGTGGGGTTTCCATCGGTTTTGTCCTCTTTTTTGTAGTGTGTCACATGTATCATAGACAAGTCTTGAACTGAAGTTCTTTTGCCTATAGTTATCTTGTGAACATCGCCTCGCACTACTGCTCCAAACCATATAGAGCTATGCTCTCCTATTGTTACATTGCCTATTATATCAGCACTTGGAGCAACCCAAGCATTTTTGTCTATCTTTGGATACCATTTTTTATATTTAAATATCATATTTTTCCTTTGTGTTTTGTTATTATAGCTTTGCTATAGTTTGGCACATTGTCGTATGTAAATACAGCATAATATTTACTGATATTTATATTTCCAAAATTGTCATATGTGTAGCTATCGTTTCCTGAGTATATTTTATCGCCATCAAAAGCATTGGTTGGTTTTCTAAATCTATTTCGCACTACATACACTCCCACAAAGTTTTCGTCTTTTGGATTTGTCCAACTTAGTTTTATTTGTTTGTTTTGTATCGTTTTTTTAAGGTTAGTTATAGTTTTCACAGGCACACCTCTTTTGCTGATATAATTTAAGACAAGCTTGACATCATCTTGCCAAATAGCTTGAAAGTTTTTGATATTTGATGGTGTTGGTTTTATGATAAAGTTCGCATATTTCTTGTGGTATATCATCTCTTGTAGGGCTATTTTGGAATAACTGTCAAATACAAACTTGTTTGATTTTGTTTTTTTTATATTTTTTTTGCTTATTTCGTATCCTATAAACTCAATCCTATCTCTTGTTTTTATAGCTTCATAACTACTATCGTCTATGTCTACAAACTCTACGATGAATCTTATGTCGCCATCTGTTTTTGATATAGTTTTGTTCTTAATTCCAATACAACAATCCGTTATGATGATATTTTTGATATCTTTTAAGATACTTATATCAAACTTGAAGTTACCATATATCTTGTCATTGTTTGCGTCATAACCACATATTAGCTTATTGTTTATATTTTTGTTTTTGTATATTGTAGTAGTAGTTGTGGTTTGCAGTTCTGTTTTTTTGTTAGGGACTGTATATATGATATCAATACTTGGACGATAGTGAATACCACCTCCATAGTCGCCATAACCTATATCAAACATCATCATCTGACTATCTTTATCGTCTGGCAAACTATTTGGTCCAGCTATTTTCAATAAAAATTTGCCATCTTTTAAGTGTGAAGACAAAACATCTTTTTCTGTTTGGTTAAAATACCAGTGGCTCCATTTGCCTTGTGTTAGTTGTTCTGATGGTATTGTTTGTCCCAAAGTTTCTATTGTATTTGCCTTGTTTATTTGTTTGAAATCATATATATCATCAACATTGTTAATATCCAAAAACGATACAGACCATTCTCCGTATTTTTCTATTGTTGCAAATACTCTGTTTAAAGCATATAATGATATTCGCACATCTTTTATTATAGCATTTGAGGGTATATTTCCTATTTTAAACTCAATCACTCCATAGCTTATGCCTCTTTTTTTGTCTACTCCTATGAAAAGAGAATTGACACCAAAATGTTTTTTGTTATTTTTTTGTCGTTTTGATGACACATATCCCACTTTATTTATATCTGGAAATATAGTTTTGCTAAACTCATCTATTCGCAACGATGTTTTAGCTCTAAGTTTGGGGGCAAATGGTGATTTGATTTTTGTTTTGTTGTTTACCGCTCGTATATAGTAGTAGTATGTAGTGCCACTTCGTAGCTGAATACCGGTGAAAGTTTTTTTATATGTTTGTGCTATCAGTGAATTGTGGTTGCAGTTTTCTTTGTTTTCAAGGTTGCGATAAACTTCAAAATATACATCTGGATTGTTGTCATAATCCCAACACAATGTTATGTTGTCTGACAAAACATTGTCTGTGCGAAAGTTATCTACTCGTTTAGGAGCTTGAGAACTGTAGTTTGTTGCTTCGCTTAGAGCATATAAAACAGCAGGTATATTTTCATCGCAACTCTCTTTCATATTTTTCATAAAATCAGGTATATTTCTGGTGCCGACCTCTACGACAAACGACAATATACCCAAGCTATAATAGTATTCTCTCCCACTACCACTGACTATTTGTTGTGGTGGTTTGCCTCTGTGTATACCATATTTTCTACTTGTTATTTTGTGTATCTCATAGTTCATATTAGCACACATCGTATTTAGGTCTGTGCCGTTTAGTTCATTTTCGTGATTGAAGCTGTGTGCTGGAAAAAATACATTGCCTTGTGAGTGATAATCAAGTGCAATAGTGATATTTTTGTGACTATCTACAAACTTTTTGATAGCTTTGGTTTCTGGCTCGCTAAATGCTTCTGGGCCACCATATTCATTTGATGATGTGTCGTTTGATTTTTCATATCCTATACTAAAGTTTCTATTTAAATCCACTCCATATGTGCCATCTTTGTTGTCTCGGCGGTTTTTTCGCCAAAACGAATAATGCTTACGACTATAAACAAATCCATCTGGATTTAGACATGGCACTATGTATATGGTATTTTTGTCTAATATCTGTTTGACATTTGGGTTTATGTCGTAGTTTGTCAAGATATATTCTATAAAAACAAAAGACAACTCATGGCCCACCCACTCTCGTGCGTGCACTGTTCCTGTATACAACAAGGCAGGTTTTTTTGCTTCGTTTTTGATATCACTTGTGATGATCGCGAGTTTTATCTCTCTTTGTTCCCATGTTTGTCCTATGGTTTGAACCGATACCATATTTGGGTATTTGCTTGCCATATTGTCTAAAAACTCCAAACCTTGCTCGTATGTTTTATATTGTTGTTTCATATTTTCCTATAATTTTGTATCGTTTTTTCTTTTTATGGTATTTATCATCTATAAACTTCGATTGTATCTATTTATCTTTAGATATCTTTTATGTTATGTTTTTAGTCAAACTTTCACACTTGGTTATCGTGCTTATGATATCTTCTGGACTATTGATATCGTTATATTCTATCACAAACTTTCTACCGATATCAAAAACTAAAATTTCAGCCTTGTCTTTTGAGTTTTTGTCCTTGATGCCTCTTATTTCGTCCACTCCAGCTGCTCCAAATATTCTTCGTATCATTTCGCAACCTGCGAAACCAACACTTTGTCTTATAATATTTTGTATAAAACTGTTTTTATAGTTCTTGAGTGTTGTATTGTCTACAAATCCATCTGTTATAAGTGCGGAATCTTTTGTCTGTTGCCAAAGTTGTAGGAATTTGTTTTTAAACATTGTCAAAATATCATATATTGTTTTCAAAATCCATTTTTTATACTCTTCATCTTTTGAGACAATAGTGTGATGAATATAGGCACTTGTCAAGTTCGCCAACAAAGCTCCAATATCAAAACCAAAAGGTCCTACAAAAGCAAACTCAGAATCTATGATATAAGTCTCATTGGTATTTAGCATAATAGAACCCGTATGCAGGTCCCCGTGAAGCAAACAATCAGTAGAGTTCATAAATATGTATTTAAGTTGCAAAACTTTTTCTTTGAACTTTGTATCATCAAATATCTTATTTGCAAGTGGATTGTTTTTGATATTTGCTGTATCGTTTGATGGGTGTTGCATAAAAGCAAATGTAAATACATAATCTTCAGTAAGTTTGCACATCTCGTTGTTTCCGTTAAATTTATCTTGTAGCTCATTTTTTTGTTCGCTTGATAGATATAAAGATGATGTGTGAAACAAAACTTTTGATAAATATGTAGAGATATGGTCGCTAAATTTATTGTATTTTATTTTGTCTATCATACTACCTCTCAATATTGTATGATTGTCAAGATATTGCATGACTAGCACACTCATAGATTCACAAGTAAAATATAGTTTTGTGATAAAATCTGGCGATATGGTACCAAATATCCTCAAAGACCTTATCTCATATGTCATTCGCTCTTTTTTGAGCAGATACTCTTCTCCTAAACATCTAATATACGGCACAGCTTGTTTGACTATCAAGGCTTTGGAGCTATCATCACACGATAGAACTAAAAATACAAAGTTTAAATTTCCATCGCCTATCTCTTTTGCTATTAAGTTATCTTCACCAAAGTATTTTTTTATATTTTCTATACTTTTGAGATATTTTATGATATTGTCTGTATTTAATATCTTGTATTTCATATTTTCCTCACTTTTTGTAACATTTGCTACACTATTTTAAATAGCTTTATGATAACATATTAAAATAAAAAACAAGCAAGATTGAAAAATAAAATAATATTGAAAAATAAATTTTAAATATTTTACGATACAATATTGATATACATAATACAGGAGTAAATAGATGAAAAATTTTTGGCAAGACAGGACAATACTAAAAGATAAGTTTGACTTAATACAGATAAATATTGGAAACTTGTGCAATCAAACTTGCACTCACTGTCATGTAGGAGCTATTCCAAAAGGCGAAAAAAATATGGACCGGCAAACATCTATCAAAATCATAGATAAAATCAAACAGCTCGATATAGATACTATAGAGTTCACAGGTGGAACTCCCGAGATGAATGAAAACTTTGAGATGTTTTTGTCCGAGCTTCATAAAGCAGGCAAAAACTTAGTAGTTCGCACTAGCTTGACTATTTTAGATGACAAAAAATATTCACACTTTATAGAGTTATACAAAAAATACAGTGTCAAAGTGATAGCTTCTTTGCCGTCTGTATTTGAAGATGACACTACAAAACAGCGAGGCGATGGAGTATATGACACGACTATAAAGATACTAAAAAAACTAAACGATACAGGTTACGGCAAAAGTGGTCTAAAGCTTGATTTGGTATACAACCCAGTTGGCACCTATTTGCCTGCTCCTCAAAATGTATTGCAAGAGCAATACAAAACGATATTGAAAGAAAAATTTGATATTAGTTTTAACTCACTTGCTACAATTGTCAATATGCCTATAAAAAGATTTAAGATGGACTTAAAAAAGCAAGGGCTTCTCAAAGATTATACAAATACTCTAAAAAGCAAATACAACGAAAATACTTTGTGTAATATCATGTGCCGCAGAGTGTTGGGTGTTGATTTTGCTGGATATATCTATGATTGTGATTTTAATTTAGCTTTAGATATAAAAGTCAAAGGTTATGAAAATATCCATTTTTGGGATATTGATTTTGACAACTTTAAACCTAAAATTAGTTTTGACTCTCACTGTTATGCCTGCACTGTAAATAGTGGCAGTTCATGTCACGGCGAGGTGATAAAAGATGAAAACTTTGATGAAAAACAAAATGCCAAAGAGTATTATGGAGATATTTTAAATACAAATGATGATTTGAAAACTACTGCTTGTTGCACACTTGATAAAATACCACAAAGAGTAAAAGATACATTGCCTTATATAATGGATGAAATAAAAGATAAATATTATGGCTGTGGATCACCTATGCCTTTGGTGCTTGAGGGACAAACTATGTTGGATCTAGGTTGTGGAAGTGGAAGAGATGTATATATTTTATCAAAGCTTGTCGGACAAAATGGTTTTGTGCACGGCATAGATATGACAGCAAATCAGATAAATATAGCAAAAAAATATCAAAAAGACCAGACCAAACGATTTGATTTTAAAGATATAAATACAGCTTTTATCCATGATTATATTGAAAATATAGACAAGCATTTCAAGCCAAACTCTATAGATATCATCACATCAAATTGTGTCATAAATCTCCTACAAGACAAGCAAGATATATTGAAAAAAGTATTTAATCTGCTTAAAGATGGTGGGGAGTTTTATTTTAGCGATGTGTATGCAAGCAGGCGACTGCCAAAACATATCAAAGAGCATAAAGTTTTGCACGGTGAGTGTTTAGGTGGAGCTTTGTATACAAATGACTTTTTAAGATATGCAAGACAAGCCGGTTTTGTAGAACCACGAGTTGTATCTACAAAAGAGATAGAAATAACAGATAAAAGTTTGGTAAATATTGTAGGCAAAACCAAATTTTATTCTATCACATATAGACTTTGGAAGATAAGCGATTTAGATACAGTTTGCGAAGATTATGGACAAAGAGCTACTTATCTAGGTGGTATAGAACATAGCGAACTAGAGTTTCAACTAGACGAAAATCACCTGTTTGAGATAGATAGAGCTGAACATATATGCAAAAATACAGCCGATATGCTAAGCAAAACAAGATATAAAAAATATTTCAAAATCACAGGCGGCACAGATATACATTTTGGTCAATTTAAAAGCTGTGCCACACTTGCTACTACAGAACAAAATGACACAACAAAAGAGGTTAGCGATACATCATGCGGTTGTTGATATTAGTTTTTTGCAGTTTTGTTTTTTTGTATAGCGAAGTGCTACTAAAAGAGGACTTTAACACTCTTGCAAACTGGGAGCCGTTGACTTTTAAAAAAATAAAAAAACACTCAACATACAAAATAAAAGACTCTACCCTAGTAGCCAAAAGTGATGATAGTGCTTCTGGTATCAAGTTTAAAAAACAATACAATATATATGATTATCCTGTATTAAGTTTTAAGTGGAAAATAAACAACATCTACAAAAAAGGCGATGCAACTAAAAAAACAGGCGATGACTATCCTATACGAATATATGTTATGTTTAAATATGACCCAAAAAAAGCTTCGTTTTTTGAAAGTATAAAATACAGCACAGCTAAAACATTGTATGGAGCATACCCACCACACAGCACTATCAACTATATTTGGTCGAACAAAACACATAAAAACAGGATTGTCGCAAGTCCATATACAGACCGAGCAAAGATGATAGCAGTAAATAGCGGCAAAAAAAATATAAACATATGGCAAACTCACAGGCTAAATGTGTTGGAGGATTATAAAAAGGCATTTGGCAAAAACCCACCAGATACTGTCTCTATAGCTATCATGACTGATAGCGACAATACGCATGAAACATCTGTGTCTTTTGTTGATTTTATAGAGATCAGCAACTGACATATGAAACAAAATCTAGTCATAATGTTTGTAAAAGAACCAAAAGTTGGATATGTCAAGACAAGATTGGCAAAAGATACTGGCGATAAATTTGCTACAGATTTATACAAACTATTTGTCAAAGACTTGATAAATAGTTTGCAAAATTATGGCGGCGATTTCAAACTATGTGCTTATCCCAAGCTTGATATTGTAAATAAAGAATTTGGCAATTTTAACAATTTTTTACAACAAGATGGTGACTTAGGTATCAAGATAAAAGCTACTTTTGAGGAGCAGTTTGATGTAGGTTATAAAAAAATAGTGCTAATAGGTAGCGATACTCCACATATTACCAAAGAAACTATCAAGATAAGTTTTGAAAAGCTAAATAACCACGACATAGTGCTAGGTCCTAGTGCTGATGGTGGATACTATTTGGTAGCTTTCAACAAAACCACCTTTTACAAAGAGGTATTTGAAAATATATCGTGGAGTACAGATAAGGTTTTAGAGCAAACTATACAAAAACTACAAGGCAAAAGAGTATATCTTTTAGATGAACTAAATGACATAGATATATTGGATGACTTGAAAGAGTTTTATGATAAATATCAAAATAGTTATTTTAAAAATTCACAAACTATAAGATTTTTGAAAAAAAATCAACAATTTCTAATTCTAAATAAAAAAGGGGAAAAATGCTTATTATAATACTCATAATTGCTACAATATTTTTAGCATACAACAATGGTGCAAATGACAATTTCAAAGGTGTTGCCACACTTTATGGTAGTGGCACTTTAAGCTTCAAAAAAGCATTAACAATAGCAACAATCACAACTTTTTTGGGCTCAATCACTGCTATATTTGTAGCAAATGGTCTGATACAAAACTTTTCTGGTAAGGGTTTGGTTTCTCAAGATATAGCTGGAAGTGTTAATTTTCTCATAGCAGTTGGATTTGGTGCAGGTTCTACTGTATTGCTTGCAACTAAATTGGGATTTCCTATCTCTACAACTCATAGTTTAGTAGGAGGATTGATGGGTGCAGGGCTTATGGCAGTTGGCTTGGATATAAATTTTTATAAGCTTGGCAGTGCCTTTTTTGTGCCACTTTTAGTAAGCCCCTTTCTAGCATTTGCTTTAGGAATAATTGTATATATATTATTTAAAAAGATTAAGAAATATTTCAATTTACAAAGTGAAAATTGTATCTGCATAGGTGCTACAAAAAAACAATATATTCCAGTATGCAATCTAAACGACAACGAGGTTAGACAAATCGCAACAGATATGAATATCCAAGAAACTAACAATCTACATCTGCATATAGCAAATCATAAAGAGTGTCAAAATATCTACACAAATAAGATATTTGGCACAACTATACAAAAAATACTTGATATAGCTCACATGGTTAGTGCTGGTGCTGTTTCGTTTGCAAGAGGGTTAAACGATACTCCCAAAATAGCAGGACTATTGGTAGCTGCCCATACATTAGATATCCGATACGGTATGGTTACTATTGGTGTTGGTATGGCTATTGGTGGATTGTTAAATTCAAAATTAGTAGCCGAAACTATGAGCAAAAAAATAACCTCTATAAGTCATGGGCAAGGCTTGTGTGCAAATTTAACTACAAGTTTTCTTGTGATTGTTGCAAGTAAGTTTGGAATACCTGTCTCTACTACACATGTATCTGTTGGTTCAATTTTTGGTATAGGTATTATAAGTCAAAAGCATGATGCTAAAATGATAAAAACTATCATTTTGTCATGGATTATAACTTTGCCTGTGGGTATGTTTTTTAGTGCATTGTTTTACTATTTGATAGGAATTTTTTCTTGAAAGATAATTTTTCTATCAAGTTAGATGGAAACAAATACAGGAGATAAATATTATGAAAAACTTTGATGTCATTGTCATAGGTGGAGGTCCAGCTGGGCTGGTTGCTTCGAAAATACTAGTAGCATTTGGCAAAAAAACAGCGATAGTAGAAAAAGCAAAACTCGGAGGAGACTGCACTCATAGTGGCTGTGTGCCATCAAAAACACTTTTAAAATCAGCAAAAGCATATTATGACACAAAAAATATATCAAAATATGGCTTAGGCTCAAATGATATAAACATAGATACCTCAAATGTGCTAAATCATGTGCGAAGTGTCATAGATGAGATATATTCTCACGAGACACCTGAAGTTTTTGAAAAAGCTGGAGTTCGTATCATAGAGGGGTTTGCAAAGTTTGTATCAAAAGATGAGATAATAGTAAATGATAAAATATATAAAGCCAAGAAGTTTATTTTAGCAACTGGTTCAGGCCCTATGATTCCTGAAATTTTGGGATTAGAAAATATAAAATATCTTACAAACGAAAATATATTTTTACAAAAATCTATCCCAAAAAGTATGACAATTGTAGGAACTGGTGCCATAGGTGTAGAGATGGCAACAGCATTTAATCGTCTTGGCTGTCCAACGACTTTAGTCTCAAGAGGTAGCGGTATTTTAAGACAAAATGACGATGAATTGAGTGAAATACTACTCAATGAGCTTAAAAAAGAGGGGGTGGAGTTTATAAACCATGCAACATATGAAAAAGTTGAACAAGTAGAAAATAAAATCGTGCTACACATAAAACAAAACAAAAAAAACACAAATATAACTTCACAAAAGATACTCATAGCCACTGGACGAACTGCCAATACAGATATAAATCTTGAAAAAGCAGGTGTCAAATACGACAAAAATGGTGTGATAGTAAACGAATATATGCAAACATCAAATCCAAATATTTACTCCATAGGAGATGTTTCTACAAAATATAAATTTACACACATAGCAGAACAAGAAGCTATAATAGCAGCTTCTAACATAGGCTTACCTATAAAGAAAAAGATGACATATAACAATATCGGTAGTTGTATATATAGTGATCCTGAATTAGCACAGATAGGATACACACAAACAGAGGCAAACAGATTGTTTCTAAACAAAGTTCAAACATATAAGTTTGAATACAAAAATAGTGATAGAGGATATACAGATGTAGATAAAATTGGTATGATAAAAGTAAGCGTCCTAAAAAGTGGCAAGATAGTTGGGGCCTCTATATTAGGAAGCAGAGCTGGTGAGCTTATACATATACTGCAACTAGCAAAAACATTTGATATATCTTTTGATAAGTTATCAAAAATAGTATATCTGTATCCAACCTATGCAGATATCGTCAAACAGCCAGCAAAACAGTTTTATATCAATAAGCTTTTGAACAATAAACTTTTGAAACTTTTGAAATATTTAAAATCAATTTTGATAAAAGCATGATACTATGAAACAAAAAATTATATTTATAACAATATTTTTATTGGTAATTGTAGCCATAAAAATATTTGACTTAGATGCTGTATTTACCTTTGAAAATCTAAAAAACCAACAAAATGTTTTATATACTTATGTTACAAATCATTATTATTTAACAGTTGTAGTATTTATATCAATATATATAGTATCTGTGGCATTTTTGATACCAATAGCCACTGTGCTAACACTTGCTGGTGGCTTTTTGTTTGGTAGTATAGCAGGGGTTGTATTTGTAAATATAGGAGCAACAGTTGGTGCTATATTTGCATTTATATTTTCAAGGTATCTTATGGAGAAAAAACTCCAAAGCAAATATGAAAAACAGCTAAAAAAATTCAACTACGAATTAGAACAAAATAAATATCAATATCTATTTAGCTTGAGGTTTTTGCCTATTTTTCCATTTTTCTTGGTCAATTTTTTGTGTGGGCTTACCAAACTTGATATCAAAACATTTATCATCACGACATCATTGGGTATTGTCCCGGGCTCATTTGTATATACCTATGCAGGAAGTCAGCTATCTACTATATCATCTATAGGTGATATTTTCACAAAAGAGATATTGTCTGCTTTTGTATTGTTGGGATTGCTGACCTTGATGCCAGTGATTATCAAAAAATTTAAAGCATTAAAAGTAAAAAAGGAAAACAGATAAAAGCCTCTATCATAATCCCAGTTCACAACGAAAAAAAAACAGATATTTTTCTTGAAAATATTTTAAATAACAATACTTTGAAAGACTATGAGATTATCGTAGTTGATAGCAACAACTTAACTATAAATCAAATCACAAATAAAAATATAGTCAAAATATCATCAAAAAAAGGACGAGCTACACAGATGAACGAAGGGGCAAAAGTAGCTACTTCTAGTATATTGGTTTTTTTGCATTGTGATACTATTTTGCCAGATGGTGCATTTGAGCTAATATATCAAACTTTAGATGACAAAATAGTAGCAGGTGCTTTTGATTTGTCCTTTGATTCGGATGACAAAATCATCACTTATATAGCAAAGATTGCATCCTATCGCTCTAGGATTACAAGGTTGCCATATGGCGACCAAACGATATTTATCAAGAAAGATATCTTTTTCGAGGTAGGCGGATATACAGATATGCCCTTGATGGAGGATGTCAATTTGATGCAAAAACTCAAAAAACATAACTATAAAATAAAAATACTGCGACAAAAAATTATCACAAGTAGTAGAAAATTAGAAGAAAATGGACCCATAAAAAATAGTATAAAAAACTTTTTTTTGGTAAGTTTATATTATATAGGTTTTGATATATATAAGTTAGCAAAATATTATTGAGTTATAGGGCACCTCTAAAAAACTCTATACTCATAATTTTTGACTATTTTTTAGTTTTTTGTAGATCCATATTTTAGAGGTGATCTTTATATAAAAAAAGCATATATTTGTAAATTTATGTCTATTATATCATCTGGACGAAATTTTTCACAGTGAAAAGTTTCAGCTCCTCACCTCGTAGAGATTTTAACTCTGTCGTGAAGCCTTTTTTCGAAAATAGCACATACACATCTACATCTATTCGTAGTTTTTCACACCTTTCTTTCAAAAGTGTCAGTTCGCTTTTTTTTATCTTGGAGTTTGTGTATTTGCAGCATCCTGCTATAGTTTTGCCATCTTTTGTTTTGACTAACATATCTATACTGATATCATCGTCCCAATATCTACCTATTTGTTTGATATTTTTTTCGCCTATATTGTATCTAATATATTCAAAACACAATTGTTCAAATACAAAATATGACCACACTGACTTTCTGTTGTCATATCTTGTGCGAAACTCATCAAAATCGCCATCTCTTATGCCTTTGAATATAGGTGAAACAAAAGCAAACCAAAACCTGACAAAAGGTGATATGAAAATTAGCTTTTCAGATACAGTGTATTGGTCATCTATGCCAGAAAACTTTTGTAGAGATTTTTCCAGTTTCAACACTTTTAGGTCGCATAACTCATCTACTATCTTGATACCGTGGTCAAACGATACTTTAGTATGTTTAAATGCCGAGTTTGTTCGTCTGTCACCCAAAGCCAGAGCAGTCAATATAGAGCTGTATGAAGCTTCATCGTGTGTTAATTTGTTTATATCGTATCTTAAGGATTTGTATTTTTTTAGTATGTGCTTTTGTATTAGATCATAGATAGGCATATCTGTATCTATACATATATCAAGCCCACCAAAAATAGCAAAATACTCTACCGCTATTTGTTGGGTTTTTGGCTTGTTTGTTTCGCAAAATATTTTATATTGTGAAAGTATTGGTTGGTTGTCTATGGTCATATTTTTTTCTATGTTTGAGTATATATCATCTTTGCTTTGTCATGATTTGTGTGATTGTATCAAATATGGCTTAAACTTCTCCAGTCTGTATCTATAATCCTACGGACTAAAGATTGTAGACAATCTTTATGCGGCTATCATTCAAGCCATATAGCCCATATATCGGACTATCTGTTTGAGTCTAGCTTGTGTGTTTGGACTATAATTTGTGTCGCTCATCTATAAACTCCTTTTGATATGATTTTTTCCAGTCCTTTATGATCTGCAAACTGTACACAATCTATCGAAGCCTGAGTATATTCTAGTGCTGTGAAGTTTGAATAGTCTATAAATTTATATCCATTATATACTGCTATCATATCGAAAAACATACGAGTAATTCTACCATTTAGCTCATAAAATGGATGCAATGCTATAAGTTCGCATTGAAAATAAGCCAATCTATTTACAAACTTTTCTTTGGGTTTGGTATCAAAATCTTTTAGATAATATTCATCTTTTAGGGCTTTGAATATCTTTTTTGATTCGTCTTGTATGTATGCTCCTTGACAAAATCTACTCTCCTCTTTTGCCATGTTAAAATCTCTAAAGATACCAGCCCACTCATAAAGTGATTCAAATGTCCTTTTGTGTAGGGACTTGAGATATTTTTCATCAAAAGTCGTGCTTTCATCTATCTCATCAAAAAATATTATATAAGCCTCCTCGAGAAGCTCCTTTTCTATCTCGTGAAGTGTTTCGCTATCGTGTATATTGTATTTGTTGATAGGCACATCGGTATTTTGATATAAAGTGAGTTATCTTTTAGTAGATACTTTGATGCCATATTTTTCTCTTAGATTTCGTGCTTTTTGGATAGTTTGTTTATCTGCTTGTTTGTATCCTTCGATCGCTTGTGTTGTAGTGATAATTTGTCTTAGTATAGTTTTGTTTATCTGGTTTTTGCTCATCTTTTTCCTTTGTCTTTGTCTCGGCAGTGAAAATATCACTCATCATCTCCGCTACTATGGATCGATAATTTGATCTATATATCTGACTTTCTTTTGTGTATTGTATCATATAGAGCTTAAATTATGGCATCAAATATAAACTTCAGGGTAAACACTACTTAAACTTCGCCTGTCTGTGTCAATATCGCACGACTAAAGATTGTCGACAATCTTTATGTGGCTATCACTCAACTATATAGCCCATATGTTGGACTATCTGTTTGGCTATAGTTTTGGTGGTTCATCTTGAGCTTTTTAATTGATTTTAGAGGCAACTCTTATATTGTATTGGACTTCTTGCTGTATATTTTATCTAGCATATATACTCCATATCCCATAGAACCAAATACCATCATCATCACTACTGCCATCAAAATATTTTCTATCATCATTTTTCCTTTAATTCATTTATCTTGATATGCTTCATGGTAGCTATTTTTAGATACAATATCAGCAAAAACAAAAGTATAAAACAGCCCAAAATAAATACCACACCCACTTCGTCTTTTAGAAACATATTTGTAACACTCGCACCAATAGTAACGATAAAAACCAACAAATGGTTCAAATAAGTTCTCAATGAGTTTATCAATTCTTTTTTCATATGTTATTATACCATATAATATTAAAACTTCTTGTGTTTCTAACTATCTTTTATATCTACTACAAAATCCTTGTATAGGTTGGTAGTATCATCTGGGCTGTGTTGGTTCATATTGTCAAACTTTCTTTTGTGTATTGTATCATATCAAACTTAAATTATGGCACCAATTATAAACTTCAGAGCAAACACCGCTCAAACTTCTCCTGTCCGTGTCAAAATCGCACAAGTTAAAGATTGTCGACAATCTTTATGTCGCTATCACTCAACTATATAGCCCATATATTGGACTATCTGTTTGGCTTTCGAGTTTGTGGTGGATTTGTCTTGTGATTGCTTAAACTTTGTCTGTATCTTTCATAAGCCAGATTTTATAGCTGTTTAGTCCCCTCATATAGCTATATCAGCTTTATCTCTTGTGCTATATCTTTGATAAGCTTGCTTAAAGGTCGTTTGCCCAAATCTTTGTCTTCTATATATCCACAAGTTATGAGACGAAGCAAATCCGCACGACTGCCAAAAAGCCCACTATAGTTGTGTGCCAATTCATCTATATAGCTATCTGGATATATAACTCTTTTTTGTATAAGTTCTAGTGCTATATCTTTGTGGTTTTGATATAGGTCATATAGTCTAAAGGTGCTTATGTTATTTGTTGCTTTTTTGTTTGTTGTTGAGAGTTCGATATCAAAACCACTCACACTATGGCAAAAGTTACTATTGGTTATATTTAGTTTGAATTTGACTAAAGTATTAAAATCATCTTCATATGGATGCAAATGGACTTTTTCATAAAAATTCTCTTTGTGCTTGAACTTACTGTTGCAAATATGACAACAGGGAATTAAATTGAAAAAACTTATAGATAAAAATGGATATGTGCTTTTGCTGTAATAATGGTCAAATGTAGATATAACTCTAGGCTTATTTTTTTTGGTATCTTCAAATTTAAATATATATTCCCTGTTACAGTATGGACAAACTGTTATATCCAATTCCTGAACAAACGATGTAGCCCACTTGTTTCTAAATACTTCATATAGTTTATTTAGTTGAGTTGCTAAGCTTGGATATATCTCTATATCTTTTTTTATCAACAGTATCATCTCACTTTGCTTTAGTTTGATAATTTGTTCTAAGTCTTTATCATAGAGACAGACCAAATCACAGTTGATATCGTCTATATTGAAGTGAGTATCGTCTTGGTTGATATAGTTTAATATCTTGGTGTAGTGTTTGTCTATTGTGTTGTCTAATTTATTATTTTTTATTTGTATCATTTTCTTGTATCGTCAACTTATCTTGTAGTGTCTTTATTTGTTCTTTGATATTATCTATATCATCACATTTTTGAAGTCTTTTGCTGTCTATCATTTGTTGTAGTTGTCTTTTGATAATAGGTTCGCCTATGATATTTATAATATTTTGTGCTTCATTAATATTTTTAACTTTTGGTTCTTTATCATTTAGAAAGTTTATAACTTCATCTATTTTGCTCCTTGCAAACTCTCCCATAAGCCCATCATTCATAAAAAACCCATGAGATAGTAGTGTGTGGATATTTGCACCAAATGTATCTATATCTACTTTAGTTTGTTTGCCTTCTTTTAGAAATATTATATTTTCTTTTGGGAGGTCTGATAGTATAAATGGGGAGTGGGATGTGAGTATGATATTAAATACAAAATCTTTTTGAGTTTTCAAAATACTTATCAGCAGTGCAATAAACTCCTTTTGCCAGTTTGGATGTAAACCAAGCTCTACTTCATCCAGTAGTAAATTTATGTGCTTGTACTTATAGTATATTTTTAATATATTTATCTGATACAAGATATTATATATAACTTGAGTCAAATGTTTCTGTCCGTTGCTTAAATCATTAAATGAAATATCATCATGATAAAGTTCTATATCTATCCAAGAGGGTAAATATTCTAAAAATTTTTTATTTTTATTTATATCATAAAGACTGTCATCTATACTAAAATCATTTATCTGTTCATTTAAATAATCTATGAATTTAAAGGCAAGTTCAATTTTATTTTCTGCACTTCTGTATAGTGATTTGTAAGTATTTGCCTTAATATATTTTATCAAAGCATCAATATTATTTTCATTCAATATATGGATAATACCATTATCTTTCAAAAAGATATTTTCATACTCCTTTGTTATCTTTATAGTTGATTGGTCACCTGATTCTCTCAATCTATATAAAGTTTGTGTAATAATATATAAAACTGATAAGTCAATCATCTCATCTCTATTAAAACTAGAAACAAATCCATCTGGTCTATAAAATATATCAATCTTATCAGTTATTATTTTTTGTTCTTTTTTATCAAAAATATGTTTATCTAAATATATTTTATCATATTTGAAAGATAATTTAAAGCTATTTGGGGTAAAAAATTGTTTTATATTTTCAAGACAAATATTATTTAAAACAGCAAAATTTAAAATATACTTCATATGCTGATTGTCTATATCTTGTCTGTTGATACAAGCATATGCTTTCGTAGGTTGCATAACCAATGGACTATGTGAGTCTTTTTTAATCTTATAAAAACATGAATTATCTACAATCTTGTCGTTAGCAAATACAATACTAGTCAGACTGTAGTCATAATACATCAAAAATGTTTTATCATCTTGTATGTTTTTTATTGAAATATTATTGATTGTAGATATACTAGAATTAAGATTTTTGACACAATATCCAATACCTTTTAAATAATATACAAGACATATATTGCTATTGTTATATAAGCCATTTAAATACAAGTGTATTATTGTCTCCAATATATTACTCTTGCCACTCCCATTCTCACCAACTATAGCAGTGATATTTATATTGTCTGCAAATTTAAATTTGTAGTTTTCAATTTGCTTTATGGTTAGATCGCTACCATCAAAACTACACTCAAATTTTGGGCTAAAGCAGAAGCCTTGATTTATTATATTTTTGTACTTATCTACCCATAAATAAATCAGTTCCATTATAGACTTCCCTCCACTATATCTATCTCACTATCACTCAAACCATACAGCCGATATACCATAGCATCGATCTCGTTTTCTAGCTTTGTGGTGTCCTTGTCTTGGGCTTTTAGGTTCATAATCTTATCAACTAAAACTTCAAAGAGTTTTTGAGCCTCTTTTGTGATTTGTGGTATTGGTAAGAGTTCTATTTTATATTTTTTCCACATATTAGTTCCAACACCAGATGAAGTAGCAATTTTATCAAAATAAAATAATGAAGCTTTTGAGTTTAAAATAGATAATATATATTTAATATTTGAACCAGTTAAAACCCAAGTTCCCGCTAACCCAAAATGACTATAATCTAATGTAAATTGTGCTTTATCGCATAACTCAATCCAAATAATTTTTTCCTTATTAAACTCATCTAAATAAGCTATTGTATCTTGAGTTTCAAACCATTTGTTCGTAGTTTTTTTACGACTTTCTTTTCCTCCTATTTGATATATTCTTTTACCAAAAGTTAATAAATAATCTTTTATAGCTGGATAATTATCAATATTTAAATTTAAAGATGGGAAAGTTCCAATAATCCACTTATCAGCAAATTTAAACTCGTATTTTTTTATATCTCTGCCTCTCAAGAGTGGCTTTATGATATCGGCACTATTTTTGTCTTGTTTTATCAGCTCGTCTTTGGTTTTGGTATCTATGATAAATGCCTCGTTGTATCCTGTTTTTATACCATAGTTTATCTTTATATCCCAATCCTTCAGTGGTATACCTACCTTTTCTATCTGGTTTTTTATCTCCAGCTCTTTGGAAGTCGCAAAAGCGAAGCTATCTACACTTAGATCATCTTGACTATACTCAAAGCCATTATCGCTTATAAACTGGTTTAGCTCTGTGCCTTTTTTGTATGTTTTATCTATGTTACAATATATAAAAGTGTTGTGATTTTTGATATCTTTGACTATGCCTGTGTCTATGTTTTCTTTTCTTTTTGAAAAGCTCAATATACTTGTATCTACTGTAGCATTTGGGAAAACTTTCACACCATTGAAGTCGATATATCCTGATATATTTGTATTTGATAGCAAAAACTCTCTCAACTGTTTGCCGTATTTTGCTCTTGTGTATTTGTTGGAGGTTATGTAGCTCAACACACCGCCCTTTTTTAGTAGTTGATAGCCTTTTTCTATAAAATAGACATATATATCAGCAGTGCCATTATAAGATAAATATATTTTTTCGTTTTGATATATAGCTATTGTTTTGTTTTGTTTGTTTGTTTTGTGTATTTGTTCTATGTTGTTTTTTAACTCTTTTATATTTTTTTCTCTTATGTATGGTGGGTTGCCTATGACTACATCAAATCCACCACCATCTATCACATCAGCAAAATATAGTTTATAGAAAAACAGTTTAGTAGTTGGGGGTTTTTTTATAATCTCTTGAAATGCTCTTAAGTTGTCCATATCATCTTGGATACTTTTCTGTAGTGCTGTTTTTTCCTTTTTTGTTCCCATATGTAGTCTGCTAGATTTTGTTTGGATTTCGTTTTTATATTCTGCTATTTTGATATCAAATATATTTTTGATATTTTTATCTATGTTGTCTTGTATCTTTTGTTTTTTGTCTTTGTTTGGTTCATCAAAATATTGTCGTATTAGTTTTTGTATTTTGTCGGTTTTACTGTCAGCATCATCAAAATCGATAGTGGTTGTCTCTCCTTTGTTGCCATCGTCGAGCTTGGCAAATGGATCAAAGCCATTTACAGTTTCTATCAAGCTGTTGCCTACCATTATCTTATAAAATAAATTTGGTAGTGGTGTAGGCACTTCATCGTCTACGACAATACTTAGCCAAAATCTCAGCTTCGCTATCTCTACGGCACTTGTTTCTATATCTATACCATATATACTATCTTGTATCACTTGCTTTTTTAGCTCTACTATATTTGCTGTCTTGTCTATGTTTGAAAGTATTTGTACTATCTCATGTAGCATACCCATAGGAAATGCACCAGAGCCTATAGCTGGGTCTAGCACTTTGATATGCTTGAGCTTTTGTTGTATCTTTTTTGCATTTGTCCGTATGTAGCTGTTGTCTGTTTTTTGGTTTAGCACCAGCTGTTCTATAGCCTCGGATTCATCAAAAGACAAAGATAGATAATTTATGATAGATTGCTGACACATATAGTGCACTATTTCTCGTGGAGTATAAAATGCCCCTTTGTCTTTTCTATCCTCTAGCAAATCCTCAAAAATACGACCCAACATCTCTGGGTCTATCGCTACTTCTTTATCGTTTAGTGTATCTTCTATGATAGTAAAATTATAACTATCAAATAGTTTAAATATATCTTCAAAGACTATATTGTCCAACGACAACAAAGTTTCATCATCAAACTCATCTTTACTAAACAATCCACCATTTAGAAATGGCATCTTACAATGCAACAACTCAAAATAATCATCTTTTCTTTTTGTGTTTAATGCTTCAAAAAATATAGGCTGCAAAATATCTTTATAAAAATTATTATTTTTATAATTTTCAAATCCATTTGATATAAATTTTTTGTCGCCATCTCCCCAAGTTTCTTTCGATCCAAGCCAACCTTTTTTCTGTAAAAAATACAAAAATATTATACGACCTAAGAGTTTTTTGGTAAAATATGAGATATTGTTTTTATTTTTGTTTTTATTTTCAAACAATGCTATCTCGGGTTTTAAAATATTTAATACAATATAATATATCTTTTTATATTCCTTGAAAAAGTCATCTGACAATTTCTCTACACTAAATGCTTTCAAAAAATCCTCTTTTGTAGAGTTTTTATCAAGTATTGAGAGCTGTTCTAGTGCTGTTTTGTGTGGCACATCTCCTAGCTCAAATGTATATCTTTTGGGTATAGTTTGTAGCTTTGTTTTGTTGTTGTCTGTAAATTCTACAGATACAAAGCTCAATCTCCAGACATCGCTATCTGGATGATATATCGCCACTACAGCACCATCAAACTCGTATTTTGTAGAAAGCTTTTTGATAAAATCACTATATCCTACTCTCTTGTTTATAATATTTTTTGTCTTTGACTCAAAGACAAAAAAGCTTATATCATCTTTGTTTGCTTTTGTCATGGTTGCTATTTTTTGATAGCTTTTGATATTTGTATCTTCTTTATCGTTTGATTTTTTTATATTATCTTCGAGCAAGCCCTTTTTTATGTTTAGATTGAAGTTATCTTTGACATAACTCTCAAAAGTCTTTCGTGAAAATTTATTTTCTATTAGTTCTTTCAACAATTTATTTATCCTTTATTACAACAGATAAAACAGTATCTATATCATATTGCTCTGTTTGTTTTGGTTTGTTTACAAATGATTTGCTATCTATTATATCTTTTATATTTAAATTATTGGATTTTTGTATCTCTTTTGCCAAAAGAATATCAGCCCCAGTATCCAACAGTCTGTATGCTTTGTCATATGTATTGTTGTCTATAATTTTTTCTTGAAAATATTTTTTTATTTTTCTTTTTGCTTTGTTGTCGTTGATATCTGTGCTTTTGTTGTCGTTTTTTATTTGAATATCTGTTGTTAGTTTTTGTTTGTAGTCATTTACTGCTTTGTCTATGTGTCTATCTGATAAGCTGTCTGTGGCTGTTGATTTGGCTGTTGATATAGTTTTCATATTTGTAGCGATTGTCAAAAAATCAATCTTGTCTACAGTTTTGTCTTGTATCTTGTAAAATATGTTTTGGTTGTGGTTTTTTAGGTAGATATATGTTTTTGTGTCGTGTGTTTTGTTCTTTATACATATTTTTAGATCTAGTCCTAGAGCTTTTAGTTTTGCAAATTCATCCTGTTTGTTTTGTCTAAACTCTCTCAACTCTTCAAGAAAATCAATCTCCTCGTCTTTTTCATTGATCTGTTTTTTGTATTCTTCAAAAAGATTTACACTGCCCACAGTCTCATCTTTTGTATATATTTTATTGTCTTCACCATAAGTATCATATCCTGCTTGTAGCTTCACAAATGCTTTTTGGGACAATTTGATAATATCTTCTATATGGGAAGCAGGTTTAAAATTGTGTATATAAATCTCATCTGCTTTTGTTCCTATACGATTTACTCTACCTATTCTTTGTATTAATTTGGTAGCATTCCAAGGAATATCATAATTGTATATCGTATTGGCACGATGTAGATTTATACCTTCTGCCAGTGTATCTGTGGTGACAAGTATATCATAATCATCTTTTTGTATATCGTAGTTTGCATCAAAATTTTCTCTTATTGTTTGTTGTTTATTTTTTCTATTTTTGCTAGTGATAAAAACTATTTTCTTGTTTATGAGATTTGTTTTGAGATACTCAAGAGTATCCACCGATTCTGTAAAAATTACTAGTTTTTTATTTTTGTCATTTTCTATTATTTCTTTAAATTTATCCAATTTTGGGTCGTCATCTATATCTTTCCAGTTTTCTACAAGTTGTTCAAATATTTTTTGATCTTCTTTCAAATCGTCAATAAAACAAGACTCAAAATCATTTTTTTTGATATGTTTGACTTTGCCTTTTTTGATTAATTCATCTATCATATCATCATAATCAATATCATCATTTGTATCAAAATCCAATATATCGTTTGAATTTTTGCCCAAATATATCTCGTCTTTGCCATAATTTTCTATTAGCTTGTTGTATCTGGAAAGATGTCTAGCTATAGATATCTTAAACGCTTCAAATGAGCTTTCAAGTCTTTTGACCAATACAGTTTTCATCAATCCAGAAAGTGGGTTAAAATCAAAAATATTGTTGTTTGCTTTTGGATAATATTCTTTTCTTTTATTGTACTTGATATATGACAGGGCATTAAATCTCGAGTATTTGATATTTTGTGTTATCTGTATTGCGGTATGTTCAAAAATAGTCGATAATTTGCCTTTCAATTTATAATTGTGTTCAAAAGGTTCTATTACTTTTGGGGTTTTAAAATTTTCATCTTTATACATATTGTGATTTTCTATATCATATCGTGTTCTTCGTATCATAATATCTTTGATAACTTTTTCTCTTATCTGTGTTGATATAAGTCTAAGTTTTTTTGTGTCTATATTATTTTTATTTTTGATTATGGTTTGATATTCTGCCTCTTTTTTATCAAAAAATTCATGTAAATTTGTGCAGTTTACAAGTGTAGAGTTTTTGGTTTCTTGAAAAAGTGCTATTTGGTTGAACAAATCCTGAGGACTGTTGTTTTGAGGAGTTGCTGACAACAATATAACTTTTTTGTTTAGACATATATTTGACAGAAGTTCATATTTTGTCGTCTTTTTGTTTCTAAACTTGTGCGATTCGTCTACGACCACAAGTTCATATCTGTTTTTGTCTATATTTTCCAAACTAGCATGAGATACGATTGTATAATCTGTTATTTTAAACTCATTAAATGTATCAGTCCATTGTATTTTTACAGCAGGTGGCACAACTATCAAAACTTCTTTTACAAAAGTTGTAGATAGTTTTTTGATAAGCATAGCCACTACTATAGTCTTGCCAAGTCCTACGACATCCGATAGAAAAAAGCCATTGTGTTCTTGTAGTTTTTTGATACCATTGTTTACTGCCTCTACTTGATAGGCTAGTTTTTTATACTGTTTTGGCACAAATATATTATTTTCATTTAAAAAATCAATATCATCCCCAAAATATTCTATAAGAAGTTTTATGTATAGTTGATATGGTGTGATACCCTCTTTTGTTATATCAAATATATCTGGCTTTTTGATATTTGGCTTGATATATTTGTCTATATCATCGTAAGAAAGCTCGACAGAGTCTAGCCACAACTCCTCAAATATGATCAGTGCATCTTTGACATAGTGAATGTCATTTATTTGTGTGTTTAGCTCAAAGCTCTTTTCAAGTCCGTTGTATGTGAGGTTTGATGAACCTATGATCAAACTGCCTATAAGGTCTTGACCTTGTTTGGCATTTGAAAATATATAAAGCTTCGCATGGACATTTTTCTCTTTTGTGATTTTGATTTGTAGTTTTTTTTCTTTGATAAGTTTTTGAATTTTTTCTACAAAAACATAATCATCGTTCAAGCTTTCTATCTGGGTATTTGAAAAATCCTTTTGTATGTTTGTAGCTTCATATATTTGTTGGTCAGATTTAAGTCCTACAAGGATTCGTGTGTCAAACTTTTGCATATTGTCTATGATACTTTTTAGCCCACTTAGTCGTATATATCCTACGAGAAAATCAACACAAGCTAAGTTTTTGTCATTTTCTAGTATTCTGTTTATCTCTGTAGATAACTTGTTGTTGTGTTGATTTGTAAAAAATTTATGTAGTATTGGTTCATCTGCCACTTCTTGCCTTTGATTTTATAATCTATTATATCCAAACAATCTAAACTATCGACTATATTTTGCTATCTTTATTCAACTCTTTTGAGCATCTTGTAGTATATTTCTTTCATGTTTTCATACACGGTTATAGATAGATTTATAGCACTTATGATATCGTCTGTATCGTTTGGATAATCATGCGTCAAGCTGTTTCTAAGCTTTCTATAATCAACCCAATCATCACTGCTATCAAGTAGTTCCAGCTTTTCTAGTTTATTCAAGACATCTATCAGTGCCATAGAGTTGCTGTATTCTTCCAACTCTCTCAAGATAGCAGGGAAAAGTTTCTCGCCCATCTTGTCTTGGATTTTGCCAAAGCGAAATATAAAACTATCTATAGTTTTAACAGTTTCAGTATCTTCAAAACCATCGTTATCAAGAGGCAAATAGCTTTTAAGCTCTGGTAGTATCGCATCTATCCTTTTGAAGTGAACATCTAACTCTTCTTTGATATGATATATGGTCGTCATAGTTTTATACCTCTTTTCGCTATATCATATATCTCTTTTTGTGTTGTGTGGTTGTCTATGACTATATCTATCTTTTGTTCGCCCCATACTTTTTCGAACTCTCTTTGAAATATGATTTTGCTTTCTAATATATTTTCTTTTTGTTTGGTCTGTATGTAGATATCTATGTCGCCACCTTTTAGGCTGTCATCGGCTCTAGAACCAAAAAGATACACTATATCTGAGTTGAATATGTCCGACGATAATTCTCTTATGGTTTCTATCTTATTTTTTTTTAGTCTCATACTTTGCTTATCCTTTGATATTTTGTCTATCTTTGCTATGTTTGGTTTTGTATTATTTTATTTAAACAACCTAAACTATCATCTGTGTTTTGCTATCTTGCTTTAGGATACCTCTTTTGAAATTTGTTCTATCTATCTTTTCGTTTTCCTATCTATCATATCTACTATATATTCTATCTTTTTATCGTTGAAATTCAAGCCAATCTTCTCTTGCTCTGGTGTAGCAAATGCTGGTATGCCATTGACTTC
>QMKX01000022.1 GCA_003643835.1 Campylobacterota bacterium | reverse complement strand
TTTTTTATAGAGGCTTAAGAAAACAATGTTATAATGCGAAAAGTTTACTACGAAAGGTAGCTTAGATGGTTGGAATAAAAAATTGTTTCAAATCGGTTTTATGGAATGGGGACACTATAAATAATGGAAATAATATCAATATATACATCAGAAATAGATAAAGATTTAGAAGAACAGATTATGAAATGTTTTAATATCACATTTTCAGAAAATAAACCGAGTAATTATTTTAAATGGAAATATAAAGATAATCCATTTGGAGATTCATTGCATGTTATTGTTATAGATAATAATCAAGTTATTGCAACAAGAGTTTTTTGGAGACTTGATATAAATGGTGTAGAGTCATATCAGTGTGTTGATACATCAGTACTTCCAGAATACCAAGGTAAAGGTATATTTGGTAAAACAGTTCGTACTGCTCTCGAACAAATAGGTGATAAGCAAATATATAATTATCCTAATGAAAATTCTGCTCCAGCATATTTAAAATATGGATGGAAGCCAATAGAAAATTCAAATTGTATAAAATTTAATTTAAAATTACTACTGCTTCCTAGTTCTCCTAAAATAGATTGGACTAAAAAACAATTAGAGTGGAGATTTGAGAATTGTTTAATTAGTAAATATTATCAATATAATGATGGTGATAGATATTATATATTTGGATTAAGAAGAGAAAAATGGCCTGTACTATTAGGCTATTCAGAGTTTAGTTTAAATTTGGAATATATTAATCCTCTTTTTTGTTTTTCATATGATGTTAATAGTAAGGGTATTTGTATAAGAAAAAAGTTAATATATATGTATAAATTTAAAAATGAGCTTAACTTAAAAAGCTATTTATTTGATATGATTTAATAAATGAAACTAAAAAATGAAGTTAATAAAGAAAGAATAATGCTAAGAAAAATAAAAAAAATAATATTATTGGTAGTTATTCTAGGAATAATTTCTTTAGTATATGAAAATATTATAAATAGACATTTTCCTTTTATATCAATGGATTATCAAACATATAATCAATTTAATAGCCAACCTAAATTTTCAAGTATTGATATTTCATTGGATATTAATAATAAAATATCTAAAAAGATCAGAAATTCTATTAAGATTTTTAAAAAAACTGAATTTGGAGATTTAGAAGATGATATAAAAGCTGTTACAATAGTAACAAGAAATATTATGCATAAATCAGAAGGGAATATAATAAGAAAAATATCTGATGTATTGTCAGAAGATAAAAAATATAAGAATATTTGTTCAGAATCTTCAAAAATATTTGTAACATTAATGCAATCAATTGGTTATCCAGCTAGAGTAATTTGGATGGAAGGACATACTGTATCTGAAATTTATACCAAAAAAGATGGTTGGATATTGGTTGATGCATACTGGAATCTAATATTTAAAGATAAAAAAGGAAAATACCAAAGCTTATTAGCTATAAATAGAAATTTTAATAATATAAAGCCTTTTAATATTATTAATAAAAAATATAAGAATAATTTAGATTATTTAGAAAATGGTTATATTTTTAAAGAAAGAAATATATATAATGATCAGAATTTATTTGTAGTTATTGAAGGAAAATCATTAGATAATTTTCATGAAAAAACAAGAAATATAAATAATATTCTTAATGCAGTCTTTTTAAATAATCAATTTACAAATGGAATACAATTTATAAAGGAAGATAGTAAAAAAGTTGGAAATGTAGGAATTTCTTTTACTAAAAGGTTTTAAATAATATAGAGTATGTTTTTTAAAAATTTAGTAGATTTATTGTAAAATATATTATAACTATGAAGAAGAGCTAGCTACTTATTTAATAATGAAAAAACTAAAGGAACAAAGTTATATGAAAAAATATTATTTACTTAGATTTGATGATATTACTCCTCAAATGGCTTGGAGTAAATTTAATCCATTGAAAAATGAACTTGAACTACTAAATATATCAAGTGTTCTGGGTGTAGTTCCTGACTCTAAAGATGATAATCTAAATATTGAAGAATATAATGAAAGCTTTTTTGATTTTATTCGGCATTGTAAAAGTATAGGTGATACAATAACTCAGCATGGAACAAACCATGTATACTCTCAACAAGATAGTGGATTATTAAATATTAATCCTTTTTCTGAATTCGCAGGCTTATCATATGAAGAGCAGTATATAATATTAAAAAAAGGTAAAGATATATTAATTAAAGAAAATGTATGGGAACCATATTTTATGGCACCAGCTCACTCTTTTGATAAAAACACATTAAAAGCTTTATATGATTTAGACTTCAGGGCAATTACAGATGGATATGGTTTTTATCCATATACTAAAGAAAATATAATTTTAGTTCCACAATTATTTTCAAAACCTATTGATTTGGGATTTGGGATTTCAACAATTTGTTTACATATAAATAGTATGACAGAACAACAAATTAGCGAAGTGCTTGATTTTATAAAAATAAATAAAAATAAATTTATTAATTTTGAAGAAGCATTAGAGATGATACCTAAAAATAGTATATCTAAGTTTTTTAATATATTAAGTAGAGATATTACAAGTGCCTCAATACAAACAGCTAGAAAGATAAAAAAGGTATTAAAATAATATGTGTGGAATATATGGAGTAAATAAAAAAGAATCAAAAGAGAATATCAAAGATATTTTGAATTTAGCAAAATTTAGAGGACCAGATTATGGTGGTATTAGTTTAAAAGATAATTATTCTTTTGGACATAATAGATTAGCTATTATAGATTTGGATAGTAGATCAAATCAGCCATTTGAAAGAGATAACTATAATATTGTATTTAATGGTGAAATATATAATTATCAAGAACTAAAAGATGATTTAATATTGAAAAATTATACTTTTAATACTTCTTCAGATACAGAGGTAATACTAATAGGATATATTGAATATGGAGATAAAATAGTTGAAAAACTAAATGGTATGTTCTCCTTTGTAATATATAACCCTAAACTGAATATATTTTTTGGTTCTCGTGATAGACTTGGTAAAAAACCATTTTATTATTATAAAAATAAAGATACTTTTGAATTTGCATCTCAATTAAAACAACTATTTTTTAATAAAAAGTTAGAGATAGATAAAAAGAGTGAAAAGCTTTATTTTAGGTATGGATATATACCTGAGCCATATAGTATATTTAAAAATGTTTGGAAGCTGGAAGCTGGATATAGTTTTACTTATGATTTATCTTCATATGAGTTTAAAAAGAAACAATATTGGGATATATCAATTAAAAATAACTATACTCAAGAATCTTATAGTGAGATTAAGAAAAAGTTAAAAAACTTACTTATAGATTCAGTAGGATTAAGACTCAATAGTGATGTACCTGTAGGAGTATTTTTAAGTGGTGGTGTTGATAGTAGTCTGGTTGCTTCAATAGTTGCAAAAGAGTTAAATCAAAAATTAGATACATTCTCTATTAAATTTTCTGATAGTGAATTTGATGAATCAAACTATGCAAAAGAAGTAGCTAGTATCTTAGATACAAAGCATCATACTTTAGAATGTAAGCCTGAAGATATGATAAGTTTGATAGAAAATTTAAATGAATATTATGATGAACCATTTAATGATTCATCCTCTTTGGCTATGATGATTTTAGCAAGAGAAACTAAACAATATGTTACTGTGGCACTTTCAGGTGATGGAGGTGATGAACTGTTTTGGGGGTATAATAATTATTTTCGTATGAAAAAAGTTAGTAACTTATATAAACTACCAAAATTTATAAGAAAGATAGGTTCTAAACTTTTAGCTAAGTCATCAAATTATAGAATTAAAAAGATTTCAGAAGGTTTAAAAATAAATACACTAGAAGAATTATATTTATATAGTGGAAGGCTTTTTGACTTTAAAAAATTATTTAATCAAAATAATATTATACTTCAAGATGAATATAAAAAATATCTATATAGTGAAAAAAACTTTTTAGAAAGAATATCAGATTATGATATAAAAACATATATGAATGGAGATATTTTTACAAAAGTAGATAGGTCTACTATGGCATATAGTTTAGAAGCAAGAACACCTTTGGTAGATTATAAAATAGTTGAGTTTTCTCAACAAATACCATTTAAATATAAATATAAAAATGGAAGTGGTAAGAATATATTGAAAGATATATTATATGAATATTTACCTAAAGAAATTTTTGAGAGACCTAAAAGTGGTTTTACGGTACCTTTGCGTAATTGGTTTAGAAACGAACTTAAAGACTATGTTTATGAAATACTTTGTGAGGAAAACTTAAAAAAAATTAATGATATAAATATAGAGTATATAAACCAACTAATTGAAAATCATATGAATGGTAGTGAAAATAATTATCATCAAATATGGACTTTAATTGTATATATTAAGTGGATGGAAAGATATAGTGAAAAATAGAAATATTTTAATATTAACTGCAACAATGCAAAAAGGTGGAGCAGAAAGAGTAATATCTTTGATATTAAAAGAATATAGTAAAAATAAGAATATAAATATTCACTTTATTCAAATGGAAGCTGGATTGGATTATAAATTAGTAAAAGGGATACAGCCTATAGTTTTATCAGAAAATAAAAAAAGTGGGATACAAAAGCTTGTTGAATTACCATTTATTGCTTATAAAATTCATAAATATATAAAAGAAAAAAACATAGATGTTGTAATGTCATTTTTGTATAGACCAAACTATATAAATATATTAGCTAAGTTATTTGGTTCTAGTCACAAAACTATTATAAATATAAGAAGTACAACTTCACGATATTTAAAAGAAGGGGTATTAGGTAAAGTTAATCTTTTTTTAATACGAAATCTATTTAATAAAGCAGATTTAATAGTCTCAAATTCACAAGGTGTAGATGAAGATTTAAAATCACTTATGAATATAACTACAAATACTAAAGTGATACACAATCCTATTGATATAGAATATATAAATTCTAAAAAAGAAGTTTGTGAAGATGTTAAATTTGATTTTAAAGAAGATAAGAAATATATTATATCTGTGGGAAGACTAATCCCTTTAAAAAGAAATAGCGATTTACTTAATGCTTTTTATGAACTACAAAAAGATGATAAAAGTATTGAACTTATATTTTTAGGAGAAGGTGTACTAAAAGATGATTTAATTAATTATTGCAAAAAGTTGAATATAGATAAAAAAGTTTATTTTTTAGGTAATGTATCAAATCCATTTTATTATTTAAATAATTCTAATTTATTTGTAATGAATTCACAAATAGAGGGTTTTCCAAATGTATTAGTTGAAGCTATAGCTTGTGGTTTACCTGTGATATCTAGTGATTGCAAAAGTGGTCCTGAAGAGATTTTAAAAAATGAAAAATATGGATATTTATACCCTGTGGGAGATATAGATAAATTAATAGAAAAAATGAAATTAGTTTTGTATGGAAATATCGATAAAAAAAGAATTAAACTTAATAGTTTAAATATAATAAAAAATTTTGAAATAAAAAAGATTATAAAGGAGTTTAAAGATATATTATGATTAAAATTGCAATAGTATCAAATACATCATGGAGTTTGTATAACTTCAGATATAAATTGGCAAAACTGATAAAACAAAATGGATATAAAGTTATTTTGGTGGCTCCACACGATGAATATAGCGATAGACTAATCAAGGAGTTTGAATACCGCGATATATATATAGACAACAAAGGCACAGATCCTATACAGGATTTGAAAACTACTTTGGGGTTTTATAGACTTTATAGACAAATCAAACCAGATATAGTCCTACACTATACTATCAAGCCAAATATATATGGCACCATCGCTTGTAGGTTGATAGGTATCAAAACTATCAACAACATAGCAGGGCTTGGAACTTTGTTTATAAAGCAAAGCTATACTACCAAGATAGCTAAGTGGCTATATAAATATTCACAAAGCAAAGCAGACAAGATATTTTTTCAAAACAGAGATGACTTTGAACAATTTACTATTGAAAAATTGGTAGATCAAAACAGATGCGATATTTTACCAGGCAGCGGAGTAGATATCAGCAGATTTTTGCCTATCGAGCATGAAAGAACAGACGGTGTATTTGTCTTTTTACTTGTCGCTCGTATGTTGTGGGACAAAGGTGTAGGGGAGTATGTAGAAGCTGCAAAGATTTTAAAAGAAAAATATAAAAGCATTGCTAAAGAAAGCAAAGCTTTTGAGTTTCAATTGTTAGGTTTTTTAGATACCGCAAGTCCTACTGCTATATCTAAAAAACAAATGGATATATTGGTAAAAGATGGATATATAAACTATTTAGGTAGCAGTGATGACATAAGAGTTGAGATAGCTCAATCTGATTGTATAGTGCTACCATCTTATTATAGAGAGGGGACACCTAGAGTATTGCTAGAGAGTGCAAGTATGGCAAAGCCTATCATCACTGCCGATAGTGTGGGATGTCGTGATGTTGTTGATGATGGTGTCAATGGATATTTATGTGAAGTTAAAAATAGTAAAGATTTGGCAAATAAAATGGAGATGATGATAAATTTATCAGAAGACGAAAGAAAAGTTATGGGGCAAGCAGGTCGAGCAAAGATAGTTAAAAATTTTGATGAACAAATAGTCATAGACAAGTATTTAGAAAGTATAAAGGAGATTCTGAATACCAACTAAAATAATAACAATACGAAAAATACATAAGAAAAACTTTGTTAGTATAGGCAATTTAAATAAAAAAAGATAAAATACCTTCATGATGAAAACAAAAAGATGTGTATTGATAATAACAGATGGTATAGGCATAGATGATGGTGAGCAGTTCAATGCTTTTAAATTAGCTTCAAAGCCAACATACGATAGGTTGTTTGAAAATTATCCATATAGTCGTATCAAAACATATGGCCAGTTTGTAGGTTTGCCACAAGGTCAAATGGGCAACAGCGAAGTAGGGCATATGACTATAGGTTCTGGTAGAGTGCTTTATCAGGACTTAGTCAAGATAGACAAGGCTATAGCAGATGATAGCTTGAAAACAAACAAAACTATAATACAAACAACAAACAAAACAAAAACTGTGCATCTTGTAGGGCTCTTGAGTGATGGCGGGGTCCATTCGCATATAAATCATACCATATATCTCGCTAAAAAGTTAGCAAAACAAGGTAAGGATACATGGCTCCATCTCATAACAGATGGCAGAGATGTGCCACCGCAAAGTGCTTTGATATATATAACTCAAATACAAGATATTTGTAACAACAATATAAAAATAGCCACCATAGGTGGTAGGTTTTTTGCTATGGATAGAGACAGCAGATACGATAGAGTTCAAAAAGCATATGAAGTTATAGTCCAAGCAAAACAAAAATCACAAAAAACTACAATACAATATATACAAGATAACTACAAAAAAAACATATACGATGAGTTTATAACTCCCGTGGCATTTGAGGCGTTTGGTGGTATAAAAGATGGAGATGCTGTGATATTTACAAACTTTAGAAGCGATAGAATGCGACAATTTGTAGATGCTATATCAAATAAAAGCTACGACAAGTTTAAAACAAAAACTTTAAATATAGATATAGCTTTGATGACAAAATACGATGACAAACTAAACCTACCTATAATATTTGAGAAACTTCCACCCCAAAATATATTAAGTCAAATCATAAGTCAAAATAACCTAACTCAACTTCACGTAGCAGAAACTGAAAAATATGCACATGTGACATTTTTCTTCAATGGTGGAGTTGAAAAACCATATAAAAATGAAAAGAGAGTTCTTATAAACTCTCCTTTGGTAGACAGCTACGACAAAGAACCACAAATGTCAGCCAATAAAGTAGCCCAAGCAGTGATAGATGGTATAGAAAATCAAACCGACTTTATAGTTGTAAACTTCGCAAATGGAGATATGGTAGGACACACAGGCAACTTGGAAGCAAGTATCCAAGCAGTGGAAACTATCGATAAGTGTATAGGCAAGATAGTTTTAAAAGCACAAAAACAAAACTATAGTCTGATAATCACAAGTGATCATGGCAATTGTGAAAAGATGAAAGATGAATTTGGCAACACATTGACCAATCATACAGTAGGAGAGGTGTATTGTTTTGTAGTTGATGATGAGATACAAGCTGTAAATGATGGGTCTTTAAATAACATAGCTGCTACGGTGCTGGAGATATTAAATATACCTAAACCAAAGCAGATGGACAAATCGCTTATATGATAAAAATAAAAAATGTATTTATAAAGTCAAAAAATAAAACTTTGTTAGATATAAAGTTTGATATCAAAAAATCAACAGCTCTCGTAGGTCAAAGTGGTAGTGGCAAAACACTTCTCGGTAAACTATTAGTAGGTGTAGTGCCAGACGGTTTGAAGTGGCACAAAGATATCTCACATATAGACAAAGTCAGGATAGTTCCGCAAAATCCATTTACATCGTTGAGTCCTATGACACGTATCAAAGATCAGTTTTTTTGTGATATCAACAAAATAAAAGATATGTTAACACAGCTAAAGCTTGACATAGATACACTTTATAAATTTCCAAGCCAACTAAGTGGTGGTCAGCTTCAAAGAGTAGTCATAGCTATGGCGATAGTTGATAACCCAACACTTTTGATACTCGATGAACCTACTACATCGCTGGATTGGTTTAACAAAGAAGAGATACTCCAACTTATAAAGTCGCTTCAAAAAGAGTTTGGATTTTATATATTGTATATCACTCATGATATAGGCACAGTTAAAGTTTTTTGTGATACAATAGTTGTTATAAAAAAAGGTTTGATTGTAGAACAAGGTTTGATAGATGAGGTTTTGAATAAACCACAAAAAAGTTATACAAAAAAACTTATAAGCTCAACTTTCAAAAGGCAAATATGAAAAAATTTTTAAAATATTTTACGATAATATCAACAATCATAATCATCGGTGTGGCATCGTGGTTGTTTTCTATATACTTAGAGACAAAGTTTGATTTAGATAAACTTACAAACTACGAACCAAAAATGTCAACACAATTTTATGATACAAATGACAAACTTGTAGCAAATATATTCGATGAGCACCACAGGCTTTATGTGAAGTTTGACAAGATACCCACAAGGATCACAGAAGCCTTGATAGCTATAGAAGACACACAGTTTTTTGAACACAAGGGTATAAATATAGAAGCGATATTTAGAGCTATATTAAAAGATATCAAAGCTATGGGTTTTGTAGAAGGTGCTAGCACAATCACACAACAACTTGTAAAAACAGTGCTACTCACAAGAGAAAAAAAATTGACAAGAAAAGCAAAAGAGTTGTTTCTTTCTTTGGAGCTTGAAACTATTTTAACCAAACAAGAGATACTTGAAAGGTATTTTAATCATGTCTATTTTGGGCACGGATATTATGGTATTAAGACAGCTTCACACGGGTATTTTAAAAAAACCTTAAGAGAGTTATCGATAAAAGAGATAGCTATGTTAGTGGGAATTCCAAAGTCCCCACGATTTTATGACCCTACAAAAAACTACAAACACAACATAAGTCGAGCCAACCAAGTAGTTCGCAGGTTAGATAAATTGGGCTGGATAAGCAAAGTAGAGTTCAAGCAAGCCATAGCATCTATGCCCAAAGTTCACAATGATACTTTAACCTTAAATAAAGCACCCTATGTTGTGCAAAGAGCCATAAAAGAACTTGATGCTATGGGTATAAAAGATCTAAAAACAAAAGCATATAAGATAAAATTGTCTATTGATTTAGAAACCCAAGAGATGGCAAGAAAATCACTCAAGTTTGGTTATGATAATATCATCAAAAGAGATAACAAACACGGCACAAAAAATAGCAAAACAAAAAAACTCAACGGCGCTATAGTTGTGCTTGATATAAAAACAGGCAAAATTTTATCTATGGTTGGCGGCATTGATTATAGTAAATCATCGTTCAATAGAGCCACACAAAGCAAAAGACAGCCAGGAAGCTCTGTCAAGCCATTTTTGTATCAAATAGCCTTAAATTTAGGATACTCAACAGTTTCAACACTTGTAGATATCAGCAGGACATTTGGAACAGGCAAAAACAAATGGACACCAAAAAACTACGGCAACAATCAAAAAGGAGTGGTGCGATTTAATGATGCTTTGATACACTCAAGGAACTTAGCTACAATTAATTTAGCTACTGATATAGGTATAGATGTATTGTCAAAAAAGTTAGATGAGTTTGGTTTTGAAAATGTGCCACGAGATCTGTCTATAGTGCTTGGAAGTTTTGGTATATCGCCTCTTGTTATGAGTGAAAAGTTCACACTATTTTCAAATGGTGGCAAGATGATAAAACCATATTTGATAGAAAAAATCACATCAAACGATGGTAAAATTCAAGAGTTTAACACAACGACAAAAAAGTATTTTAATGAGGAGCAAGCGTATTTGACTACTTCAATACTAAGAGATGTAGTCACAAAAGGCACAGCAAGGAGAGCACAAGTGCCAGGGCTCCAAACTGCTGGCAAAACAGGAACATCGAATAAAAATATAGACACTTGGTTTTGTGGTTTTAGTCCAGCAGTGCAAGTAGTTGTATGGTATGGCAATGATGATAATTCTCCTATGAGATCAAGTGAGACAGGCGGAACTACAGCGGCCCCTGCGTTTTCGCATTTTTTCAAAGCTTGGGTAGCACAAAATCCAAACACTAAAAAATATTTTGTGCGACCAAAGGGTGTATTTTCTCAAGAAGTTAGAGGTCAAACATATCTTTTCACAAAGCAGTCAAATATCCCAATAGAGTATATGGAACCCACCATAATGGATGGCGAACCAATAGACGAACTAAGCCCAACGATTTTTTAAGGAGAAAAAATGTCAAAAACTATGTATAAGACTTTGGAAATAGGTGAAAATGCAACACCCGCAGAGATAAAAAAGGCATATAGAAAATTAGCTAAACAATACCATCCGGATATAAATAAATCAAAACAAGCAGAAGAGAAGTTCAAAGAGATAAATGCTGCATATGAAGTTTTGGGTGATGAGAAGAAAAAAGCCCAATACGATATGCAAGGCGACAATATGTTTGGAGGACAAAGTTTTCATGATTTTGCTTCAAGTCAAGGTGCTGGTGTAAATCTTGAGGATATACTCGCTAGTATGTTCGCAGGCGGCGGCACAAGTTTTAGTGGTGGTTTTGGTGGTTCGCCATTTGGCGGCGGTTTTGCCCAAGAGGTAGATCTGGATATACAAGCTAGGATATCTATACCGCTTGAAGATAGTTTAAAAGGAGCCAAAAAAAGTATCACAGTTGGTGGTAATAGTTTTGATATCAAAATACCTCAAGGCATAAGAGACGGTCAAAAAATACGAGCCAAAGGCAAAGGCAAGCAGTCAAATATGGGAACTGGTGATTTGATTTTGCAAATAGATATAACTAATAGCGATGATTATATTCAAGACGAAGATGATATCGTGTTTAGATTTGAATTACCACTAAAAACTGCTATATTTGGCGGCAAGGTAGAGGTGCATACTATATACAAAACTTATACCCTAACAGTGCCAAAAGATACTAAACAACTTCAAAAGTTTCGTGTCAAAAACAAAGGACTTCTAAACAGAAACACATCAACTTATGGTGATTTGTATCTACAAGCAAACATAACCATACCAAAGCTTGAAAATATGAGCAAAGCTCTACAAGATGAGTTAAAAAAATTATGATAAATGACCAACCAGTATTTGAAGTTTTTGTGTAACTCTCGCGACATTCATTTAAATTAATGTGTCGTATCGCACTTATGCTACTGGTGTAGTTTGATGTCGTTTAAAATATATTCAACTTTATCTTTTTTGATATCTACGATGGTAAAAAAATCATCAAACACTATCTTGCCAAGTCCTTGAGAAAAATCACACAGATATTTGATATCTATCTTTTTTCCTTGTTGTATCCATAATTTTTCGCCGTTATATTTTATAGTTTTTATTTTCAAGTTTTTAAGCGGGTTTATCGCTTTTTCACGATCAAAATAGAACTTACCTTCGTTTACACGCTCCAAACTACTCAAGGTGCCTTTTGTTTGTATTTTTTTTAGTAGTATTTGAGCTATGCTTCGTATGTATGTGCCTTCGCTTACTGTTATATCAAAGCTTATAAATGGGTGATTGTAGGACAAAAAATTTGTTTCGTATATGATTGAGTTTATTTTCGGTGGCTCAAATAGCTCACCTGCTCTTGCTTTGAGATATGCTCTTTTGCCATCTATTCGTTTGGCACTGTATTTTGGAGCGGTATAAGATATATCGCCTAATAGTTTTTGAAGCTCTTTTTTGATATGGCTTGTATCTAACTTTTTTGGATTTTTGTTTATATGTTCTATATTTTCTATATCAAATGAACTACTAACAGTGCCCAACCATATAGTAGCTTTGTATCTTTTGGGTGTGTTGTCAAGGTATTGGAATAGTTTTGTGTATTTGCCAAACGCTACGATAAGACAACCATAAGCAAATGGATCTAAAGTTCCACTAAAGCCTGCTTTTTTTATGCCGTATTTTCTCTTGATTTGTCGAAGATAGTAGTTTGAACTACAAAATATAGGTTTGTTTACTACAAATAGTCTATCGTTGAAAATATATATCTTCTATCTCAAAGTGTTTTATGCCACCAGGAAGCTTCGCTGCTACTTCGTCTCCTGCATATTTACCAAGCAAGCTAAGTGAAAGAGGCGAATTGTAAGATATTTTGCCTAATGCTACATCGGTATCAAACATACTTGATATTTCATAAGTTAGTATTTTGTTGTTGTCAATATCAAATAACTTGACAGTCGAACCAAAACTTACTTTGTCGTGAGACAATGTAGACGGATCTATTATGACAACTCTCGTGACTAAATCATCGAGCTTTGCTATATCTTTTTCTATGTTTGCTTGCTCCTCTTTAGCACTATGATACTCGGCATTTTCTTTTAAGTCACCCAGTTGTCTCGCTAAATCTACTGCTTTGATTATTTTAGGTTTTTGCACTATTTTTAGGTCATTTAGTTTGGCAGTAAGTTTGTCAAAACTCTCTTTCGTCATAGGCTCTTTTATCATTTTATTCCTTTTCGGTATTGTATCAAATATACCTTAATATCCTATATCTTTTTATAAAGTATTTGTATAAAAATATCAAATAATATCTATTTTTATTTGTGGTAAGTTGAAGCTTCAGCCTCAAACCAGAAAAGCGATAACAGTTCGCAAAGCAAAAGTATCTGTGGGATTGAACGAAGTCCAAACTTTCTATAAAATTTCTCTGATAAGTAGTTGCTGGGTTCCTATAGGTTTATGTATTTATATAGGAACTCTATCTTGGCCTAACTTATAGTTTAGCACTCGCAACTTCTCACTTGCTACTGGGGCACTAAATATATTTTACAAGAAAATAAAATATATCTAACAAACAGCAGCAAGCATAAGCAATATAACAGAATATAAAAGCACATTTGCTCCAGTATTTGCTACGATACAACCTGTGCATGTCATATTTTGTTTAGTTTTGAGTATCCACCAAAAAAAATAAACCAACAAAGATAAAAATGCCACTATATTTATAAACCATATATTTTGTGAAACTATATCAAAAAGTTTAATATCAAAAAGTTTTGATATTAAGCACAATAGTTCTATAACTATGATTATCTTAACAAAAAACAAAACTCTGTCTTGCGAAGTTGTTTTGCTTTTTTGCATTTTAGTGGCTTTTTCTTATGACCATAATCATCTTTAGGTTGATATAAATAAACCTGATAAACTGCCATAGTTTACAAGTCCTCATAAATTTCATAAATGGTCCTGGCACCATAGTATTAAATGTTTTGTTGTCGTATGGGGTGATATTTTTTTGTGCTTTTAGCATAATTTTTCCTTTTATTCTGGTATAAGTGTCCAGCCAAACTTGAGTTTAGCTTTCCACATAAACAAGTAGTGTAATATATGTTTGATCCAGTGCCCTGCCAAACCAATCTCACCAAATGTATGGTCTGGGTCTCGTCCTGTTCCTGGGTATTTTTCATAATCAGGCACAACAGGATACACCGTTAGTGCTGCTGCAGTGCCATTGAAACCACCCTTGCCAGTGCTTGCTACACAAGCTGCGCCCATCTTTGCCATACTTGCTTTGTGTGTAGGTTCGTCCGATTTGCCTTTGATCATATCGCATATTGATGCTGCTACTGCTTTGCCTATGATAGCACTTGGCATTCCTGTTCTAGGTGGTGCTGGAGTTATCATGGTGCCGTTTGGCGATTTTTTCGGTTGTGATATAGGGTGTGGTGGAGCAAATGCTATACCACATGCAAATATATTTTTATATATAGGGTTTTGATAAGTGCTAGGCCAATCTTCTGCTTTAAACTCACTAAAATCAGTTTTGCCATATATGGCATCTACTTTCAAAAAACCATTTGGAGCAAAAATTGTGTCAGTTATATCGCCACCATCTTTGTCATAAGCTTTGAAACCAACACCAGCAAAAGGAGGTATAAGCATAGCAAAATCAAACTTCTCTTCACCTGTCTCGCCACTAAGTAGCTCGTATGATGCTTTGCCTTTTTCTACTTTGCTAACATGCGCACCTATTAGCCAATCGACATCTCTCTCTACAAAAAGAGATTCAAGCATAATTTTAGATGATACTATGTGGCCATTTGATGTGATATGCACACCAGCAACGCCAAAATCGCCCAAAAACTGCTCGTTTGATATCCATTTGATATCTGCCATATCTCGCACACCAGCACGGCGAATGACATTTTCCACATTGAATATATACTCAAAAGCCGCACCTTGACAAGTGCATGTGCCATGTCCTGTGCCTACCAAAAATTTTTGTCTTTGACCTTTTTTCATTTTCTCTATGCTCTCTTGGAGTTTCTCGTTTGCATGTTCCGCATGCAAAGCAGTGCACACAGAAACTGTGTGCTCACCTAAAGTAGAATCCACCCCCAGCCCAGCAGTTGCCCCAAAGTTAAGTTTTGGGCCAGTGGCATTGATAAGATAATCATATATTATGTTTTCTTTTTGACCAGCTTGGTTGTCGTTTGTCATCTCCACAGAGATAAATGGTTGTTTATTTTTTTTGTCGCCTTGGGGATTTATAGATACTGCTTTTGCTTGTTTGTATGTGATACCTGCTTTTTTATATACAGGAGCTAAATCGAAAAGCACCTTCTCTTTTGGCATATCGCCCACACCTACCCAGATATTTGATGGTATCCAGTTCCATTGGCTATTTGGTGTCACAACTACTACTTCGTGGTTTTTGCCTAACCACTTAGCAGCAAAAGTAGCAGCCGTATGTCCTGAAATTCCGCCTCCCATTACTACAACTCTCGCCATATTTTACTCCTTTTGAAAATGAAAATTTTTCACAATCGTATTGTATTGTATCTAATTTTTCTTAAATTATACTTAAATAATTTTTTCTAATCTTATACAAATATTTATCTTGACTTATAGATTAAGAGGTGTTTGATTCTCTTTAGAACACCTCTAAAAACAAAACATAAACTTTTTTAGATACGATAACCCAAAGGATAAATATGAGCTTAAAACAGCAAAACTTCACTATATGGTGCGATTTTATAGAAAATAGCTTTTTACAAGATGAGTTTATAAGTTTGATAAAAAGTGGCACTATTCACGGAGCTACTTCAAACCCAACTATATTTGCAAATAGTATTCAAAATAGCGATATATATAAAAGTAAAATCAAAGCTTTGAAACACCACAATACAAAAGATATATATGAAGCAATAGCTATAGAGGATATAAAACTATCAGCAAAGTTGCTGTATTCGCTATATCAACAAGACCAAAACGATGGTTATATATCTCTTGAGATTGACCCAAACTTTTGCAATGATATAACAGCCACTATAAATGAAGCGACAAGGTTACACGAAATTATAAACGAACCAAATCTTATGATAAAAGTCCCTGCCACACCGTCTGGTATAGAGGCTATGAAACTACTAACCACAAGAGGTATCAATATCAATGCTACTTTGGTTTTTAGTCCTATACAAGCAAAAAAATGTGCCAAAGCAATTTGTGAAGCTATGGCAAAAAGTGATAAGCCTACAAAAGCGGTGATATCGGTGTTTGTAAGTCGTTTTGATAGAGTTTGCAACGATATGTGTGTCGCTACCCCAAAAGACAATATAGGTGCGATAAATGCTACAAAATGTTATTTTGAGGTGCAAAAATTTGACAATAAACATATAAGAACACTTTTTGCTTCTACTGGCGTCAAGCAAGAGTATCTTTCAAAAGATTATTATATACAAAAACTTTTATACCCACATAGCATCAACACAGCTCCACTTGAAGCTATAAATTCGTTTGATTTAGATAACTTTAAGCTCCCTTTAGATATAATAAGCGAAAACGAATGTGATAGGTTTATAAATAATTTAGAAACTGACAACATAGATATAAATAAACTTTCAGAAATGTTATTGAAAAATGGTTTAGATGATTTTAAAAACTCGTTTGAACAGTTGTTGAATTTTATAAATAAGGAAAAAGATGGATAAGATAGGAACTATGGTTATGTCAAGAAAAGATGTCAAGGTATTCGATTGCACCATAAGAGATGGCGGACTTGTAAACAATTTCCAGTTTGAAGATGAGTTTGTCAAGGGAGTTTACGACACTTGTGTCAAGGCTGGGGTTGATTATATGGAGATAGGCAAGAACAACTCTCCTACCATACAAAGCCCAAAAGAGTTTGGTAAATGGAACTTTTGTCTTGAAAGTGATATACGAAAGATTGTAGGCAAAAATAACACAAATTTAAAAATAGCAGTGATGAGCGACATAGGACGAACAGTCAAAGAGGAGCTTAAACCCAAAAAAGAATCAGTAGTAGATATGGTGCGAATAGCGGCATATATGCACCAAATACCATCTGCCATAGAACTAATAGAAGATGCACATAAAAAAGGTTATGAAACTACTATAAATATCATGGCTATATCAAAAGCTATGAACGATGAGCTCGATGAGGTGCTTGATGAGCTATCTAAAACACCTGTAAATATCATATATCTTGTAGATAGTTTTGGTTCATTTCACCCAGAACAGATCAATAAATTAGCAAAAAAATACACAAAAATAGCAAAAAATTCAAATAAACTCGTAGGTGTTCATGCTCATAACAATATGCAACTCGCATATGCTAACACTATCGAAGCTATGATGTATGGAGCAAGTGTGCTTGATGTAACTATATCGGGGTTAGGGCGTGGTGCTGGCAATTGTCCTATGGAACTAATCGTTGGATTTTTAAAAAATCCAAAATACAAACTTATGCCGATACTTAAGTTTATAGAGCATTATATAGTGCCACTTGAGAAAAAGCTGGACTGGGGATATTCGGTGCCATATATGCTCACAGGACAACTAAACGAACATCCAAGAACTGCTATGAAAGCAAGAGACGATGCTGATATCAACTTTTGCGACCAATACAGAACCTTGTTGGATACACAATGATGTGTCTATTTTGTGAAATAGTGGCCAAAAACATACCAAGTAAAATAATACAAGAAGATAAAGATTTTTTATGTTTTGAAGATATCAACCAAGTCGCTAAAATACACCTGCTTATAATTCCAAAACAACACATAGAGTCGTTTGAATTGATACCAAGTGATGTTATGGCAAATATGACCAATTTCATACACAAACTGACAAAAAAATTGTTTATAAACAAGACAGGATATAGGTTGGTAACAAACATAGGAGATGACGGCGGTCAAGAAGTTGCACATATACATTTTCATCTTTTAAGTGGTGAAAAATTAAAACAAATATACAAACGATGACAAGATGGTTGATACTGATTTTGTTTGTCTTTCAAGGATTTGCTGTGGCATCTCAAGTTAAGTTTATAAAACACAACGACAAAAATATACCAATAATTTTTGAGCATTTTAAACAACTGCCGATATTTAACTTACAATTAATTTTTAAAAATAGTGGTTATATTCAAGATGGCGATAAACCAGGTCAAACATATATGCTATCAAAACTTCTAAACGAAGGAACAAAAAAAGATGGCACGACAAAATTTGCCAGTAAATTAGAATCAAAAGCCATATCGTTAAGTGTTCACAATGGTTTTGAGACATTTGTTTTAGAGATAAGCTCTTTGATTGAACATAAAAACGAAGCTATAAAACTACTAAATGAACTACTAAAAGATCCAAATATCACAGATAAAACAGTATCGAAGCTTAAAACCCAGCAAATATCCACTTTAAAGCAAAAACAAACCGATTTTGATTATGTATCTTCAGCACAATTAAAATCAACAATGTATAAAAACACAAAACTGTCGTTTGGTAGTTTTGGCGATATAAAAAAGATAAAAACCATAACCAAAGCAGATATAAAAAGCAGATACGAAAACCTGCTAAATATCAACAACCTCATAATAGTAGGTGGAGGAGATATAAGTTTTGAAAACTTACAAAGTCTTATAAAACCAACTATAAGTATATTGAAAGATAAACAAACTACAAAACCATCTTTTATAGATACAAATAAAACCCCTATCAAAAAAATAACTACAAAACCAACAAAGCAAGCATATATTTATTTTGGTTCACCTTTTTATCTCAAACACAACAGCGACCAACTTCATATAGCAAAGGTAGCTTCATTTATATTAGGTGGTAGCGGTTTTGGCAGTAGGCTTATGGAACAAATTCGTGTCAAAAGAGGTTTGGCATATTCTGCATATAGTCATATATCTTTGAATCAAACCCACAGTTCATTTGCAGGATATATGCAAACCGATACAGCAAAGCAAGAGCAAGCAGTGAAGTTGGTCAAAGATATCATAAAAAATTTCACAACAAATGGTGCCACCAGCGATGAATTGGAAAAAGCAAAAAAGTTTCTAATAGGTTCAACACCGCTCAAAACTGAGACATTTAGCCAAAGACAACATAAAGCTTTTGATTTGTATTATAAAGGTTTGCCTCAAAATTATGACAAAACAAGTTTAAATTTGATAAAAAATTTGAAATTAGATGAATTAAATAGTTTTATCAAAAACCACAAAGAGATAAATGAGCTATTTATAAGCATAGTCACAAATGAAAAAAGCAAATAACTTTGAGTGGGATAGGTTTTCAGACCAACCAAAGGTTTTAACCAAAGAGTTCAAACATAATCTAAGGCGAGGTAGCTTGTGGTCACAACTTAAAATGATTTTGAGTTTTTTTTTATTGTCGCCTTTGCTTTTTGTTTTGTCTATATTTATCAAACAAAAAATAAAAAAAAGACCAAAAGATTTTTATGGGTTGTGTGTCAATATGGACAAAGGCGATACACAATACAAACTGGTCGATGATTTAGGTGTAGTATCAATACAAATACGCGTATTTTTAAGAGACATACAAAATATAGATGACTATGTAAAGTTTGCAAATGGTTTTAAAAATAAAAAAATACTAATAAACATAATCCAAGATAGCACACATATAAAAGACAGCGAAAAACTAAAACAAAGTATCACAATAGTATTTAAAAAGTTTCAAAATATAACAAATGAGTTTATGATAGGCAATGCTATAAATCGTATAAAATGGGAATTTGTAACCCCCGATGAGTATTTGAGATTTTATAAAACCATATATGACATAAAAGAGAAAAATTTTTCTTCTATATATCTTGTAGGTTCGTCTGTGATTGATTTTGAGTATCATTGGACTATACGAACATTGTATAATGGTTTCAAAATACGATACGATATAGTGTCGGCACTTTTATACGTAGATAGGCGAGGGGCTCCACAAAATAAACAAATGTTTATATTTAATTTATCAAACAAAATCAAGTTTTTGTGTAGCATTGCGAAGTTTTCAAGAAAAACAAAAAATAACATATATATCACAGAAACAAATTGGCCACTATCAGGCACATCTCCTTGGGCTCCTACAAGTGAGAAGGAGTGTGTAAATATAGATAATTATACTAAATATATGGTTGATTATTTTGATATAAGTTCAAGATACCTTATGATAAAAAAAGTATTTTGGCACCAACTTATAGCTGCTGGTTACGGGCTCGTTGACGATAGAGATGGTAAGCTAATCAAAACAAAAGCATACGATAAATTCAAAGATATGGTAAGTGGTGGTCACGATTAGAGTTGAACTAACGACTTCTACAATGTCAATGTAGCACTCTACCACTGAGTTACGCGACCTGTTTGTGATTTTATCATAAAAAACTTAAAAAAGGAAGAATATGAAAAAACTATTTAAATATCTATCAGGTATATTTGCTGTGTTTGTGTTGTTGATAATAGCAGACATACACATACTTGGCAATTTTTATGATATAGGCGGAGGTGTTTATCGTTCTGGCGAGTTAAACAAATACAACCTAACATATTATGCAAAAAAACACAAATTTAAAACTATAATCAACTTAAACGGTGTCTCAAGTAGAGATATATATAAAAATGAGATAAAAATAGCAAAAGAGTTGAATATCACACATATAAATCATAAACTATCAAATAGAAAATTTTTAGACTACAATCAAACAAAGTATCTCTCAAGTCTCATAAAAGATGCAAAAAAACCTCTTTTGATACATTGTATCGGTGGGGCTGATAGGACATCGTTGGCATCTGCTTTGTATCATTTTGATATTTTAGGCAAAACAAAAAAGCAAGCTAAAAAACAGTTTAGTATAATATACGGGCATGCACCGCTGTTGCGCCCATATGTCAAGGCTATGGGCGATTCATTTGATAATCATGTAAAAAAAAGCAAAGATAAAAACAAATAAAGCACCTTTTAAGGTTATAGCGATATAATGTTTAAAAAGGTGAAAAATGGATTATAAAGCAGAAAAAATAGACAACTCAAACATAAAAATAAGTTGTATCATAAAAAAAAGTCTTTTAGATGAAAAGCTGGACAAATTGGCAAAACAAGCTTCAAAAACTATGAATATACAAGGTTTTAGAAAAGGCAAAATCCCAATAAGCATAGTCAAAAAAACTCACGGCAAAAGATTGCAAGAGGATGCATCAAATGAGTGTATAAGAGAGTTGTATGATATGGTTGTAAAAGGAGAAAAATTAGACAAGGACAAATTAACAAGCGAGCCAACTATTCCAAAATTTGACAAGCTAAAAAATAGCGATATAGACATACAGCTTGATATTCATCTCAAGCCAACTATAGATACAGGCGATTATAAACAATATATACCAGAGCTAAAACCTACAAATGTAGCCACAAAAGATATAGATGAAAGATTAAACAATTTAGCAAACGCAAAAACAAAACCAACAGAGATAAAAACAAAAAGAGAAGTAAAAAACGGCGACTATGTGCTGATTGATTTTGAAGGTTTTAAAGATGGCAAACCATTCGATGGTGGCAAAGCAGACAACTATAGTCTTGAAATTGGAAGTGGTTCTTTTGTTTCGGGATTTGAAGAGCAAATAGTTGGTATGAATTATGATGAAACAAAAGATATAAAAGTCACATTTCCAAAAGAATACCAAGCCAAAGAACTTGCAGGTGCCGATGTGCTGTTTAAAGTTAAGCTAAATAAAATACAAGAGAAAAAAAAGCCAAAATTTGATGACGAATTTGCCAAACAAATATTAACAGGCGACAAGCAAGCTACACTTACTAAACTAAAAGATGATATCCAAGAGCAGATAAAAAGTGAAAATAAAAATAAATATTTTATGGATGAAATTAAGCCAAAATTTATGAAAAATTTGATAGAAAACTACAGTTTTGATGTGCCATTAAATATAGTAAATCAAGAGGTAAACCAGCTCATAAACAAAAAATTAAGTGCTATGAGTGAAGATGAGATAAAAAAACTACAAGAAGATGAAAAGTTTGTAGACAATTTACGAGATGAGTTTAAAATAGATGCTACAAATAGTGTGAGAGTTACATTTTTGATTGATAGTATAGCAAAAAAAGAGAACATAACAGTAACAGATGAGCAAGTCAATCAAACAATATATTATGAAGCGATGATGAGCGGACAAGATGGCAATGAACTTATCAAACAATATGACAAAAAGGGATATATGCCAGCTGTGAAGATATCTATGATAGAGCAAAAACTTTTCACTAAATTATTTGATGAAAAACTGGATGATACAAAATGAGTTATATTCCATATGTAGTTGAACAAACAGGACGCGGTGAGAGAAGCTATGATATATATTCGAGACTTCTTAAAGACAGGATAATTATGCTAAGTGGCGAGATAAACGATCCAGTTGCTTCGACTATAGTAGCGCAGTTGTTGTTTCTTGAAGCTGAAGATCCAGCTAAAGATATATTTTTGTATATCAACTCACCAGGTGGTATCATAACAAGCGGTATGAGCATATACGATACTATGAGCTATATCAAACCAGATATAAATACCATATGCATAGGGCAAGCAGCATCTATGGGTTCATTTCTTTTGTGTAGCGGAACCAAAAACAAAAGATACTCACTACCAAATAGTCGTATCATGATACATCAGCCTTTAGGTGGCGCACAAGGACAAGCAACAGATATACAAATACAAGCAACAGAGATACAACGAATCAAAGACAATCTAAATAAAATATTAGCTAAAAATACAGGACAAAATATCAAAAAAATAGAAAAAGACACAGATAGAGATAATTATATGAGTGCTTTTGAAGCTATGGATTATGGAATTGTAGACAAAGTTATAAGCAAACACGACAAATGATAAAAGATATTTTAATATATCCAAACCCAATTTTAAGACAAAAATCAAAACCAGTTGAAGAGTTTGATGATGTCTTGCACCAACTACTCGATGACTTGAGTGAGACTATGGAACACTATGGAGGTGTTGGTTTAGCTAGTGTGCAAATAGGTGTGCCAAAAGCAGCGTTTATCATAAATATACCAGTCAAAGATGAAAATGATGAAGATATAATAAAAAAAGAGAATCTAATAGAAGTTATAAACCCACAAATCATAAGCCAAGACGGCGAGCAAGTATTTAGTGAGGGTTGTTTGAGCGTGCCAGGATATACTACAGAAATAAAAAGAGCAAAAACTATACAAGTAAAATACCAAGATAGATATGGCAACCATATATCAAAAAAATTTTATGGTTATATGGCAGTAGCATGGCTTCACGAATGCGAACATTTATCTGGACGCATATTTGTAGAAAATCTAAATTTCACCGATAGAAAAAAGTTTGAGAAAAATTGGAAAAAAAAGAAAAAAAAGAAAAAAAATGAAGAAAATAAAAATAAAATATAGCGTCAGCTTATTTTTCTTGCTTATTTTTTTTGTGGGTTGTGCCACAAAAGAGCCGATAAAATCATCTTCGGCTATAGTATTGTTCAAAACAAAAAATATGAATTTTTATGACCAAGGATTTATAAATCATTTTAAATCGCACATAAGTTTACAAGTTTTTGAAGTAGGGCACCAAGTGCTTGAACTTAAAGTCTCACCACAAAGAATATGTCGTTCTACTTTTAAGTGTATGCACTCAAAAGCATTCAACGCAAAATTTTTGCACAAAAGTTATGAAGATGATTTTTTGTATCAACTTTTGAAAAAAAAGAAAATATATCACAAAGACAAAAAAAACAAAATTTTTATAAAGGTTAAATATGTCAAATAAATATGTAGGAGCTCACACAAGTATAAGCGGAGGAGTTGAAAATGCGATATTTGAAGCTATGGATTTAGAAGCAAAAGCTTTTGCTATGTTTACCAAAAACCAAAGACGATGGGATGCAAAACCATTTGATAATAAAACATTAGATACTTGGTTTGATGCTTTGCACAAAAGTGGAATACAGCCAAAACACATATTGCCACACGATAGTTACCTCATAAATTTAGGACACCCAGATGAACAAAAACTAATCAAAAGCCAAATGGCATTTGAAGATGAGTTAAACAGATGTGATATATTAGGACTTGAAAAACTAAATTTTCACCCAGGTAGCCACCTACTCAAAATTCCAAAAAATACACCAAACTACGAAGAGCTTATATATGAAGCCGAGATCAACACTCTCGAAACTATAGCACACTCTATAAACAAAGCCATAAGTAGAACAAAAAATGTCAAAGCAGTGATAGAAAATACGGCAGGACAAGGAAGCAATTTGGGTTATAAATTTGAACACTTGGCATATATCATAGACAAAATAGAAGACAAAAGTCGTATAGGGGTATGTATAGATACTTGTCATATGTTTGTAGCTGGTTATGATATACGAACAAAAGAAGCATATGATAAAACTTGGCAAAAATTTGACACAATCGTAGGCAGAGAATTTTTGATGGGTATGCATATAAATGATAGCAAACCAAAGCTATCAAGCCGTGTAGACAGACACCATAGTTTAGGAGCAGGTGAGATAGGGTGGGATGCATTTGAATATATTATGAATGATAGCAGAATGGATGATATACCACTTGTGTTAGAAACCATAGACAAAACCTTGTGGAAAAATGAGATTAAACATATGTATAAATTGCAAAGATAGTTATGGATATCATGAACGCTCCAGTGCAACTACATATAATAGCTGTATTTTTACTATTTGGTTTGATATGTTTTCATATATACAAACTTAACTTTAGTTCAACTTTTTTGAAAATTCAAAAATCATACAAAATAACTACACCTTTGTTTCATTTTATCAATGCTGTCATAGCATATACAGGTGCTATAGTATCAGCATACAGGCTTGATATAAGCTGGACTGTTATGCTTATGATAATCGTCAGTTTGTTTATAATGATAACAGAGATAAAAAGATACAAAAAACAAAGAGTGATACTCTCAACACAAAAACAGCTTCAAAAGAGTTTCAAAACATATGCTACAAAAATAGCTATATCGCAAATATTATTACTTGTGGTTGCATATATTTTGTTTGTCATTTTTTAAATGCAATTTTTTTATCATCATAAGTCAAAAGATTTGACTATAGATATATATGGCGAACTATTTAAACATATCGTCAAATCAAGACGAGCCAAAATAAGCGATACAATAAAGTTTCGAAATTTTGTTGATGATATGTTGTATAACTACAAGATAGAAACAATAGACAAAAAAACAGCAACCGCACAGTTGGTATCAAGCGAAAAAACCAAACAACAATCACTGCTAAAGTTGCATATAGGGTGGTGTATAACAGACCCAAAAAATATAACACAAACAATATCACAGCTAAATGAACTAAATATTTTCAAGCTTACATTTATATACTGTAAATACTCACAACAAAACTATAAGATAGATATAGATAGATTAAATAAAATACTTATAAATTCAAGCTGTCAGTGTGGCAGAAGTGATATTTTGAAGTTGGAGATCTGTGAAAACTTACAACAGTTTTGTTCTGTATACAAAGATAGTTTTATGTTTAACTTTAGCAAAAACCATATAAAAGATAATAAAACAAACATAAACAATATAGTTGTAGGATGTGAAGGCGGTTTTAGTAGTAGTGAATTAGCATGGTTTAAGCCAGATAAAATAGTAGGTTTAAACAACCCACACATACTCAAAAGCACGACAGCAGTGCTATGCGTAGCATCTCAATTTTAATTTGCATTGATATAACTGTAGCCGATGATTTGCACAATACAGCAGAGGCATCGGCATAATTTATCAAATTTATAGTTGTCAAAATAGTAACCATTTGTTAGACAAAATTGATAAGTATCTAATATTTTGCCAACATCAACTCCACTCCAAGAGGAGTGGTAGATGATATTTGAGCATATATCTTTTTATATTTTCCAGATACCAGTTTCGTTTAGTAGAACTAAAGTTATAGCTATAGGCACTATGTATCGTAAGCTTATCATCCATAGGTTATAAAAAGTAGATCCCATAAGTGGTTCTACTTCATCTCTAACCATATCTTTGTCCATGAAGTATCCTACAAATACAGCTATGACGATGCCACCAAGAGGCATAAGTATTGCTGCGGTCAAGAAATCAAACCAATCAAATAGGTTTTTGCTACCTATTGTAAGTATTGCTCCAAAATCTTTGGTATTTGCCAAAAGTGCCAAGATACCTACAAGATACACTACAAAAGCAGAGCCATATGTAGCTTTCGATTTTGTCATATCCCATCTGTTTTCAAGATACATAACCATAGGCTCAAGTATAGATATAGCTGAAGTCAAACCAGCAAATGCCAACGATATGAAGAAAAATATAGCCATAATACTACCAACAGTTCCCATCTCATAAAACAAAGCAGGAAGAGTGATAAACACAAGTCCAGCACCTTTGCCAGGCTCTGTTCCGCTACTAAATGTGATAGTAAATATAACAATACCAGCTACCAGTGCTATGATAGTATCAAGTGCCACTACACTAAGCGATGCTTTGACTATATTTGTGTCTTCGCCAATAGATGAAGCATAAGTCAATATAACTGCCATACCGATAGACAAAGTGAAAAACGCATGTCCAACTGCTACTATTATAGAACTTGTGTTGAACTTCTCAAAGTTTGGACTAAACAAAAATTCCAAAGACTGACCAAATCCACTCATAGTTGTAGCATATACTAACATAACCACGAGTATAGTCATCATGGCAGGCATCATATATAGATTTACTTTTTCTATACCTCTTTTGACACCTTGCGATATGATAAATGCGATGAGAAACATAGCCAAACTAAAATAAAACAGCTGAGTGCCCCAATTTACTTGAAGCATAGTCATAAATGCTTCTTCTGCTTCTTTCATATTTGTAGGAAGTGCAGTAAGAGCTACCACTATATAGTGAAATATCCAGCCAATAACCACCGAATAAAACGACAATATAAGCATACCTATAAATATAGTAAATCCAGCAGCCTTCCATATGTGCCCACCTTTAGTTGCCAACCCCTCAAATGCCGATACGGTATCGCTGTTTGCTTTTTTTCCTATCAGCACTTCTGCCAAAAATATTGACATACCTATTAACACTACTGTTAGTAGATACACTAACACAAACACGCCGCCACCATTTTCTCCAGTGATATATGGAAACTTCCATATATTGCCAAGTCCTACAGCACTACCAGCAGCTGCGAGTATAAACCCAATGCGACCAAATCTTTCTTTATTTTTTTCTATCATTTTCTTTCCTTTTAAAAACTTATTGAAATTATACATAATTTTTCTTAAACTAAAAAGATTTTAAAACAATTTCTCACTTTTTTGTAAATATTTATGGTGCTATAGTCTTTGAGCTTGATTTTTTATATGTAGATTTATAGGTATTGATTATTGTTTTATTATTATGTTTTTGTAGAGTTTGTTTTATCTTTTATGTTTAAGCTTACATTTGCCAGTGTAGTTAAAGTTAGTTGTCTTTTGTCTTTGTTGGCATATTGCAAGCTTGCTGTGTTTGTGTGTTGTGTGTGGTTTAG